>CAZDAW010000001.1:0-121836 GCA_964503685.1 uncultured Anaerolineaceae bacterium
ATAATTAAGAGTAAGATCAAAATCTTTGAATTCGAGAATTAGAGCCAGATTTAATACTTACTTAAAAGTTATCTGGCTCTTGGAGTTATTAAGGGTATGATTGACAATCAATATGAGGGTGATGATTCCATTCTCCATCGTGAGGGGGAATATACGCCGCCGCAATCCTGGCGCACCTGGCTAATTGGCCGCCCGCTGGCGACGGCTGATGCGCCTGAACAGACGATTGGAAAATTCATCGGTCTTGCGGTATTTTCTTCGGATGCCTTATCATCTGTGGCTTATGCCACGCAGGAAATGCTGGTTATCCTGGCTTTTGCCGGGACTTCTGCTTTTGGGTATGCCTTTCCAATATCGCTGGCCATTGTCGGTTTGTTGTCGATTCTAACCCTCTCGTACGAACAGACGATACATGCTTATCCGAATGGCGGCGGCGCTTATATCGTTGCCCGTGATAATTTAGGAGAGCTGCCTGCCCAAATAGCAGGAGCTGCGTTGTTAATGGATTACATCTTGACGGTGGCGGTGTCCACCTCATCGGGTGTGGCGCAGATTGTCTCCGCTTATCCGGGACTTCTTCAGTACCGGGTTGTTATTGCGGTGGCGCTGGTTTTCTTTGTTATGCTGATCAATTTACGGGGGGTAAAAGAATCGGGTTCGGCGCTTGCCTTGCCCACTTATTTCTTTATTGTTATGATGTATATGACGATTGGATTTGGCCTTTTTAGATATTTTACGGGTACGTTAGGCGTCGTTACTGATCCCCCAGATATGGAAGTGTTACATACGGTTGAAGGTGTTTCATTGTTCTTGTTGCTGCGCGCTTTTTCAAGCGGCACAAGCGCCGTGACAGGGGTTGAGGCAATATCCAATGGGGTAACGGCGTTTAAGGAACCGCGCTCAAAAAATGCTGGCATCACGTTGTTCTGGATGGGAGCGATATTAGGCTCGATGATGTTGATGATAACTTACTTATCGGGCGTAATTCATGCAATTCCTTCAGAGGAAGAAACGGTCATTTCGCAATTGGCGCGCACTGTATTCGACGGTCGCGGGGTGTTTTATCTGGGAACGATTGCGGCAACGATGATCATTTTGATCATGGCTTCTAATACTGCTTTCGCCGGTTTTCCGCGATTGGGCGCTTTGCAGGCAGAGGACGGGTATTTGCCCAGGCAAATGACTTATCGCGGCAGCCGATTGGTTTATTCACGGGGAATTGTGGCATTAGCGATGATTGCCTCTTTGTTAATTGTCATTTTTAACGCCAGTGTGACGAAACTGATTCCGCTTTACGCCATTGGTGTTTTCTTGTCCTTTACTTTATCTCAGGTGGGTATGGCGCGGCGATGGTGGAAGATCGGGCATCTTGCGCCCGATGAAGAAATTAAAGAACGCGGCTCTGTTTTGAAATATGAACGCAACTGGGAAGTAAAGATGATTATTAACGGCTTTGGCGCCATGTGTACGGCTGTGGTAGCGGTTATTTTTGCGACAACAAAATTCCTTGATGGCGCCTGGGTAGTAATTCTGTTAATCCCGGCTCTGGTTGTATCGTTTATGGCGATTCATAAACATTACGAACGGCTGGCGGAAAAGCTGTCGTTGGATAATTATGGCATGCCTCCTCGAATCACCCGTCATCAGGTGATTATCCCGATCAGCGGGGTTCACCGTGGAACTTTGGCAGCGCTGCGTTATGCACGAACGCTTTCGGACGATATTACTGCGGTGCATGTTTCTACCGACCCTGAGAAGGTTTTAAAGGTACAAGAAAAATGGAATATGTGGGGGGATGGGGTGCGACTGGTAATACTTGATTCTCCATACCGGTTGCTTGTGGAACCCTTGCTGCAATATATTGAGGAATTGGCAAAAAAGCGTGAGCCAAATCAGATTATTACAATTATTGTACCTGAGTTTGTTTCTAAAGGATGGGTAAATAATGCCCTTCATGCGCAAACAGCTTTCTGGCTGCGCATGGCCTTGCTCTTTAAACCGGGTATTGTCATTACGGATGTTCCATATCTAATTGATTAATGTGAGTTTATATAAAGCTGGAGCTTGATAAAAAATGAATGTCATTGTAATTGGTTGCGGTCGATTGGGGGCAGCACTGGCGGTCCGTCTGTTCAACCAGGGGCATCAGGTTGCCGTTGTTGATAATGTCAATGCGGCTTTCTATAATTTGCCTCCTGAGTTTGCCGGGCGGACAGTTGAAGGCGGCGCTTTGAGCCAGGATGTTTTACATCGCGCTGGCATTGAAACGGCTGATGCATTGGCGGCGGTGACAAATTCGGACGCGCTTAATGCAGTGGTCGGGCACATCGCGCGAACGGTTTATCATATTTCGCGTGTTGTTGTTAGAAATTATGATCCCATCTGGCGCGATCTTTATGAAACATTTGGTTTGCAGGTGGTCAGCTCTACCAGTTGGGGGGCGCAACGGATGGAAGAGATGCTCTATGATGCAGATATCCGTTCAGTATTTTCAGCCGGCAATGGCGAGGTAGATATCTATGAGATCATCATACCCGAAACCTGGAATGGCTGTTCCTTACAGGCTGTCATGGGTGCGAATCAATGTGTGCCAATGTCAGTGACTCGGGCGGGACGGGCAATATTGGCCAATTGCGACATGCCTTTGAAAACAGGCGATCTGGTACATTTCAGCGCCACATTGGAAGGTATGCAATCTTTACGCGAACAATTGCGCGCACAGAAAGGGGCCTGATATGTTTGTATTAATTGCTGGCGGAGGACGCACTGCTGCGCAACTGGCGACTTTACTCCTTGCGCAAAAACAGAAAGTTGCTTTAATTGAGGGACGGCGCGATATATTGGCGCAAATCCATCATGAGTTGCCCACTGAAGTTATTTATGAAGGCAACCCGGTTGATCCGCGTTTGTTGGAAGCGGCCGGGATTCAGAACGCCGATATTCTGGCGGCTTGCACAACAGGGGATGAACTTAATCTTGCGTTGTGTTTTTTGGCGCACAATCGATACAAAGTACCCCGCACCATTGCCCGAATTAACAATCCACGTAATGCCTGGTTGTTTGACGAGAAGTTCTGCGTTGATGTGGCCGTCAACCAGGCGGATATTATGGCAAGCCTGATCGAAGAAGAAATGTCTATGGGCGATATGATGACTTTGCTGAAGCTGCGCCGTGGGCATTATTCGCTGGTCGAAGAGAAAATTCCTGCCGGAGCGAAGGCATTGGGAGTTCCAATAAAAGACCTGGCCCTGCCTGAAGATTGCGTCATCGCTGCCATTATTCGCCATGGTGAGATTGTTTTGCCGCGCGGCGTCACAGTTCTGGAGGTCGGCGACGAGGTATTGGCTATCACCGATCGGGATGGCGCAGATAAGTTGATTTCACTTTTCTCAGCCAATCCGGTTTGACCAGCCTGCGGACTTAAGGTATAATAGCAATTCGGATTGTCTGTAGCAGATACGTAGTCCGAATCAATATTTGTTTGAGAGGTAACATTCATGGTAAAACGCACTTATCAACCCAAGATCCACCGGCGATTGCGTGTACATGGCTTTCGGTCACGTATGAAAACGGCTGACGGTCGAGAGGTCTTGAAGCGCCGACGGATGCGAGGGCGTCATAAATTGACAGTTAGCATGAACAATCATGTCAAGCGAATTCACTGGTAAATGGATGTTATCTTTTCCATTTGCGCTATTAATTATTGATGTCATCTATTATTAGGATACCGGGTGAAACGAAGGTTTCGCCTGACCCGATCATCGGATTTTCAGCGGGTGCGGCGTTTTGGCAAGTCATATGCGCACCCGCTTGTTGTGTTAGTGGTATTGCCCGGTAACCCCGGCGAACTGCGGATTGGTGTTGCTGCTGGAAAATCAGTCGGTAAGGCAGTTCAACGCAATCGGGCAAAACGACTTTTGCGTGCTGCTCTTTATCCTTGGTTATCCTCAATGACATACGGATGGGATGTGGTTTTGATTGCCCGCCCTGCAATAATGAGAGCTTCTTGTTTACAGGTACAGTCAGTGTTATGCTCATTGCTCAAGCGTTCGGGACTGATGAAGGATATAAATGATAGTGGAACCTTATCTATGCAACGAATATCCGAATGAGCCGCGACTCAAGGATTTACCCATCAATATTTTAACGTTACCAAAAGTACTGCTTCTGGCAATGATCCGGTTATACCAGATGACTTTTTCAAAGTCTTTACCGCCCAATACCTGCCGATTTTATCCTTCCTGCTCTCATTATGGTTATCAGGCAATTTATAAATACGGGGTGATAAAAGGCAGCGGGATGGCTATCTGGCGATTATTGCGATGCAACCCATTTAATTCAGGCGGATACGATCCCGTTCCATGAAGACTATAACATAATCAGGATGTGTAAAAACAAAAGCATGAAAACTTTCCGACATCTCCGTTTCGTTTTATTTCTGCTCGTGGCGAGTTTACTTCTCAGCGCCTGTGGGTCGGCTGCCCAAAGCGGCTGGTCTGGAGTCAACGTTGACCAGGAGAAAGTTTATCTCTCGGCTGGGACGCAAGTCTACGCAATCAACCTGGCAAGTGGAAATCAGGTGTGGAGCTTCCCTGAAAAGGCGGATAAAAGAGCCTTTAATGCGCCTGCAGCAATAACCAGCGACGGTCAGGTGATTGTAGGCGATTACACCAATGCGCTTTACAGCCTGAATGCTGCAACCGGGCAACAGAACTGGGTGTTTGATAAAGCTAAAGGCCAATTCGTGGGCGAGGCGCTTGTGACCGATGAGGCGATTTATGCGCCATCAGGAGACTACCATCTGTACGCCCTGAATTTGAAAGGCGCTCTATTATGGAGCTTTGAAGCTCAGAATGCATTATGGGCAAAACCAGTTATTAAAGAGAATACTGTATTTGTCAGTTCTTTGGATCATAATTTATATGCCCTGGACGCTGCCACAGGCAAGAAATTATGGTCAACCGTGTTAGATGGGGCGATTCCAGGCTCCCCGGCGCTCAGTGATGAGGGTGTCCTCTATGTGGGCACTTTAGCCAAAGAGATGTTCGCGGTCGATTCTGCATCGGGAAAAATATTATGGCGTATTTCCACAGATCATGGAATCTGGTCAGGCCCGGCTATTAAAGATGGTGCACTCTATTTTGGCGATTTGGGCGGGTACTTCTATAAAGTCGAAATGGCTGACGGAAAAATTCAATGGAAAACGCTCTATGACAGCGCAATTGTTGGTACACCCAGCGTTACTGAAAGTGGGATAGTTTTTGCTACAGAAAAAGGCTCTCTGTATTTAGTGGATACAAACGGTAATCAAATCTGGCAGAAGACTTTTGAAGGTGGTCTTTATACCAGCCCAATTATTGCTGTGGATCGCTTGATTCTTCCACTTACAAACAGTAAAACGCTGTTGATGTCATTGGATTCCAATGGCAACCCGCAGTGGTCGTTCATACCCTCTAAATAAAGTTGGTGCAAAATGTGGGATTCGTTAATCATTAATCCTTTTGTAAATACCCTGTTGTTTATTTATACCGTGGTCGGTAAAGATTTTGGTATTGCTATTATCCTGTTTACTCTGGTTATCCGCCTGATAACCTACCCATTGACTATGCAGCAATTAAAAAGCAGTCAGGCGATGACTGAAATGCAAAAATCCAAAAAATGGCAGGATATTCAGAAAAAGTACAAGGATGATAAAGAAAAACTGGCGCAAGAACAGATGGCGTTATATAAGGAAATGGGCGTCAACCCATTCAGTTCTTGTCTGCCGACCCTGATCCAATTTCCGATCATTATTGGCCTCTATCAGGCTGTAATGCGCACTCTCGCTTCGTCGCCGCTGCAATTGCTTGATCTGACAAAGCACATTTATCCATTCCTGTTGAAGTATTCTTCATTGATACCCTTGGACAGCAAATGGTTATGGATGGATCTCGGTCAGCCCGAACGGCTGCATTTATCCTTCTTGCCATTTGGTATTCCTGTGCTGGCAATCGTTGTAGTGATTACAACTTATATCCAATCGAAGATGATGCCAACGCCTTCGGCAAATCCGGGCGATCAGGGTTCTCAGATGACCAAGGCGATGAATCTTTATATGCCATTTTTGATGGGATATATGGGTTTGACGCTTGCATCTGGACTGGCTTTATATTTTGTTGCCAGCAACCTTTTTGGAATTGCCCAATATGCTATTATGTATAAACCTGACTGGAAGAAGATTCTTTCATTCAAATAAGAGCGTATGAGATTATTACATTCTCTATTCGGAGTAAAAAGATCGGGCGTAATCAAACTGCCCGGTTTACCCGGATAGTATAAAAAATTTATTCATTCGAGGGTATTATGGATGAAGAGCGAACTACTTTGGAAGTTATTGCCCCGACAGTAGAAGCTGCCATTGAAAAAGGCCTTAACGATTTAAATTTGCCTGCTGGTTCAGTCGATGTTGAGATTCTGGATTCGGGTACGAAAGGTTTATTTGGTCTGGGTGGACGTCAGGCGCGGGTGAGGCTTACGGTCAAACAAGAAAAACCGGTTTCAGCATCTGAAAGAAGCGTTGTTGATGCTTCAACGGCGTCTTCAGTTTCTGTGGAGCGAAAGAAACCAGGCGCAGCGAAAGCCGAGATGCGACCCAAACCGGTGGGGTTGGATGAAGAAGATTATCCACTCAACGTTGCTGAAGAAACAGTCAGCGATTTGCTGGCGAAAATGAAAGTTCAGGCTCAGGTTTCGGCCCATTTTAGCGATGAAAATGGGGAAGAGGATCAAAGGGTGATTTGCGTTCAGATTCATGGCGACGATTTGAGTATTTTGATTGGCCGACGCGCCGAGACGTTGAATGCACTTCAATATATTGCCAGCCTGATTGTTGGTAAAGAATTAGGCCATTGGGTTGCATTGCAAATTGATGTTGAAGGATACCGTTCGCGGCGTGAACGCCAGTTGCGCCAGCTTGCCCGGCGGATGGCGGAACAGGCTGTAAAAACCGAAAAACGCCAGATGCTGGAGCCAATGTCGGCCAGTGAAAGACGAATCATCCATATCGAATTAAGGAATCACCCGCAGGTAACGACTGAGAGTGTCGGCGAAGAACCAAATCGTAAGGTGACGATTTTGCTCAAGAAATAATTGGTTGGGTGTGAGATAAGTTATGCGAGCCGTTGATATTATCATCAAAAAGCGGGATGGCGGTGAACTGACAAAAGCCGAGATTGATTTTTTTGTTCAGGGTTTTACTCGCGGGGAAATCGCCGATTATCAGGTTTCAGCCTGGGCAATGGCCGTATTATTGAAAGGGATGACCCCCCGTGAAACCACTGATTTAACGCTTTCAATGGCAAATTCGGGTGAAGTTCTGGATCTATCCTCTGTCGCGCCGCTTGTCGTTGATAAGCATTCTACAGGTGGCGTGGGCGACAAAACATCACTGGCGGTCCTTCCAATGGCAACGGCCTGTGGATTGAAGGTGGGAAAGATGTCGGGTCGCGGATTGGGTTTCAGCGGCGGGACGCTGGACAAGATGGAATCTATCCCGGGTTATCGGGTTGATCTGACGAAGAAGGAGTTTTTCGAACAACTGCGCACATTAGGCATTGTTCTCACCGGACAATCGGCGGACCTGGCGCCAGCGGATGGCAAACTTTATGCGCTGCGCGATGTGACCGGTACAGTTGACTCGATTCCTTTGATTGCATCTTCTGTCATGAGCAAGAAGATTGCCGGTGGAGCGAATGCGTTTGTACTGGATGTGAAAACCGGAGCAGGGGCGTTTATGCCAAACGTTGAAAGGGCCCGGGAACTCTCAGAGCAAATGATTTCCATTGGTAAATTACTTGGCCGGCGTATCGTTGTTCTGATTTCGGATATGAATCAGCCCCTGGGTGAAGCGGTGGGCAATGCGCTGGAGTTGAAAGAGGCGATTGATACTTTGCACAACCGGGGACCTGCTGATTTTACTGAGCATTGCATCACTGTTTCAGCGCACATGCTTGTTCTGGGGAAAAAAGCGGCGGATTTTTCTGAAGGTCGGCGCAAGGTTAAAGCGACATTGGAAGATGGGAAGGCGTGGGAATGTTTCCGTTCTCTGGTGAAAGCGCAGGGCGGCGATGTTGATTATATCGATAATCCTTCATTGCTGCCGAAAGCGAAATTTGTAGAGACGATTAAGGCGCCGCGGGGGGGCTATATTAAATTCGAGGATGCCCGCGTGGTTGGCGAGACTGCCATTGTATTGGGCGCGGGTAGGGCTAAAAAAGGTGATCCGATCGATCACGCTGTTGGAATCATCGTTCATCATAAGGTCGGTGATCAGATTAAAACAGGGGATGCGTTGTTCACGATTCACGCCAATCAGGCCGAACATGTTCAATCTGCCAGTGAGCAATTACTTAAGGCAATTACCTGGAGTGATGCGCCGGTAGATCCGTTGCCGTTATTTTATGCGACAATATCGTCGGATTGATATCCTGGCTTTTCCAGGCCTGTCAGGTTTGAGTAACCTGGCAGGCTTTTTTTATTTTTCATTCATTTGCAAAACCTGCCCATGATGACTATAATTTAATCCATCACCATTTATTTATGGAGTATTATCCCCTGGAAACGCGACGTGTAACCCAAAGTTTAAATGGCAGCGACCAAGAAGCGCAGCTTCAATCCGGTATCACTTTAGTTGACCGTTATACAATCCAGAGAGTAATTGGGGTGGGGGGAATGGGGTCGGTCTATTGCGCCAGAGACCTTCATTTTCCCAATGTGACTAAGTTGGTGGCAGTGAAGGAAATGATTTGCCAGACGGCAGATCCTGCTGTCCGGCAGACGATGATTCAAAATTTTGAGCGCGAAGCGAATATCCTTGCATCTCTCAGTCATCCGGCTATTCCCCGCATTTATGATTACTTCACTCAGGGTGAACGATCTTACCTGGTGCTGGAGTTTATCCATGGGAAAGATCTTGAAGTTATTATCAATGAAGCCGATGAGATTATTCCAGAAGATCAGGCGATTCAATGGGCGATTGAGTTGTGCGACGTGCTGGATTTTTTGCACAATCACAAACCAGAACCGATTATTTTTCGGGATATGAAGCCGTCGAATGTGATGATCAATCAGCACAATCATGTCACGCTGGTCGATTTTGGGATCGCCAAAGTCTTTCGTTCAGGGCAGAAAGGGACAATGATTGGAACGGAAGGCTATTCGCCGCCGGAGCAGTATCGAGGCGAGGCAGGCCCACAGGCGGATATTTATGCATTGGGGGCGACGCTGCATCACCTGTTAACCCGAACCGACCCTCGATTGGAACCGCCTTTCACCTTTGGAGACCGACAGATCCGCCGGATCAACCCTTCCATTTCGCTGGAATTAGAAGCGGTTATCAATAAAGCCCTCAAATATAATCCTGAAGAGCGGTTTAAAAGTGCGGTGGAGATGAAAGATGCGCTGACGCTGACTGCCAGGAAGACTGGCGCGTTATCACGAATATCTCCGCGTACGGCGCGCCCTTCGCAAGAAGAAATCATAAAACCTTTATGGTCATTTGCGTGTGAAGACGAAATTCGTGGATCGCCGACCGTGGAAAATGGGGTGTTGTATATTGGCTCTTATGATAATAATCTTTACGCCTTGAAAGCCGACAATGGGGAATTTATCTGGAAATATGCTACCGACGGGGGAATCGTGGGAAAACCGGCGCTGGCAGAGGAGAATGTCTTTATTGGATCAGAAGATCATCGTTTGCACGTTGTATCTGCCCGCTCTGGCAAGGTGGTCTGGACGTATTATACGGATGCGCCAATCCGTTGCTCGCCGCGAATAGCCGAGGGACATGTATTCATTGGTTCAGATGATAACGGCCTGCATGCGGTGAATATTATTTCGAGCCGGCGGGCGTGGCGTTTTGAAACCAGCGATCCGGTTCGTTCAACCCCTTTTGTTGCCAATGAGGTTATCTATTTTGGAAGTGAGAGTGGGGATGTTTTTTGCATTGATTTTCGGAGCGATGTTAAATGGCGGATCAAAGCCAAACGGGCGGTAACTTCATCTCCCATACTGGTCGATGGTGTGCTTTATTTTACGTCGCTGGATGGGAACCTGTATGCAGTTGAGGCAAAGACGGGCGGGGTGATCTGGCGGTTCAATATGGGAAAGGGATCGATTTGCTCGCCGTGCGCGATCGAAAACAAAATTTTTGTTGGATCGGCGGATGCTTTTATTTATTGCGTTGATGCGCAGAGTTCCAAAGAAGTCTGGCGTTTTCAAACTGAACATCAAGTCAGCGGGTCGCCGATTATTTATCAGGATGCTGTGTATTGCGGTTCAGCGGATGGAAATCTTTATTGTCTGGATTACCGCAGCGGCCGCTTGAGATGGAAGTATAAAACAGGAGGAGCCATAACGGGGACTCCGGTAGTGTATAATGATATCATCTATATTGGATCGCTGGATCATTGCGTTTATGCCTTGTTACCCTAGGTTTATTGCTGTGAGGGATGAGCCTGATTCTTCGATGGAGTTAAATAATCAGTGAAAAATATTGTTGAGAATATATTAAAACGGCTGCACATTGGTCAGAAGAATTCCAGGCCAGTTTCTTCGCAGGAAACACTCCCACTTAAGAAGTCGTTAAAACTCACTCCGCTTATACCCAGTCAGTACATTGTTGGATGCAGCCAGTCAATTGGCAAGCAAAGAGAACATAATGAAGATTCAATTTTTGTGATGAATACGATATTGGCCAGTGAGAGTGAGTGCCCTCCCCTCGGCATTTTCATTGTTGCAGATGGCATGGGAGGACATCAGCATGGTGAAGTTGCCAGTGATGCAGCAGTTCGTGCAATGGCCGGTCATGTTCTAAAAAAAATATGGACGCCGTTTTTGAGTAATTATCATCATCCCAAAGAGGGTACGATCCAGGAAACGATGATGGAGGGCGTCGTAGAAGCCCAAAAAGCCGTCGTCCATAGCGCGCCAGGTGGAGGGACAACGTTAACAGCAGCATTTGCTCTTGGCGAAAATGTAACCATTACGCATGTAGGCGATAGCCGGGTTTATATTATCAATGCCGACCAGCAGCTTCGGGTTGTGACGCGCGATCATTCTTTTGTGATGCGACTGCAAGAAATGGGTCAAATAACCGCTGAAGATGCGGCTGTTCACCCACAACGGAATGTGTTATATCGGGCAGTGGGTCAAAATGAACCATTTGAACCTGATATTATGACAGTTGTATTACCTCGCGGCGGATATTTATTATTATGCAGCGATGGATTGTGGGGGGTGATACCAGAAAAATTGATCACACAATTGGTGTTATCGTCGCCTAATCCGGAAATTGCTTGCCAGAAATTAGTTGATGCTGCTAACGAGGCTGGCGGCCCTGATAATATCAGTGTTATATTGGTCTATTATCCAGAATGAATCATGGGTATTGAGAGTAATTATTACGCTCGCCTTGGAGTATCCAGAGATGCTACCCCCGAAGAGATTCGGGATGCCTATTTCGCGGCGGCGCGTCAATCACACCCGGATGTCTCAGCGGACATTTTTGCCAATGAACGTTTTTTGGATGTGCAGAAAGCTTATGAGATTTTATCGGATTCTGATAAGCGCGCCAGTTATGACGCCCGTCTGCCTGCCGAAGCGCTCATTGCTCCACAGATCAGTCAGAAAGCGCTTTACAGTCGTTCGACGATACCCCGATTGGGCGAACCCCAATTAATTTACGCATTAGTAGAGTTGGGGTATATAGCGGGAGCTGTTAAGCAAACTGCGCCTCGGAAAAATATCTGTCTGGTTCTGGATCGCTCAACCTCGATGCAGGGGGCGCGAATCGACATGGCTAAGGCCAGCGCGGTTCAATTGTTGCGCGGCTTGCAGCCGGATGATCTTGTTTCGATTGTGGCTTTCAGCGACCGCGCTGAAGTATTGGCTGATGCGGTTTATGTATCTGATTTGGAGAGAATAAGCGCTCGCATTGGTCAGTTACAGAGCGGCGGCGGAACTGAAATTTACCCTGCGTTAGCGCTGGGTATTGATCAAATTCGCAAACATCTCAACCCGGGTTCAGTCAATCATCTGATTTTATTAACTGATGGACGCACTTATGGCGACGAAGATGCCTGCATCATGTTGGCCGAAGAAGCTGCATCCCAGGGAATTGGAATCAGCGGATTGGGAATTGGACACGATTGGAATGATATTTTTTTGGATAGGCTGACAGGCGCCAGCGGCGGGCCGAGTATCTATGTTTCTGAACCAAAAGAAGTGCTCAAATCGCTTGGTAATGTTTTTGAGAATTTGAAACAGGTTTATGCTGAAATAGTTTCTCTTCAATTTACCGGCGATATGTATTGCCATCTATCCGATGCATACCGGCTGCAACCCGATCCGGCCCCAATAGACCTGGATATGCCTCTTAAATTAGGGAGTATCCACCTTTCCGCTCCACTAAAAGTATTGTTAGAATTTCGCGTGGATGATTTTTCGAAAGAGGTCGAAAAATTATTGCTGGTTGATGGATCTTTGAGAATGAAAATACCGTCGTTAATGATCCCAATTCAAAAGTTATCGCTCAAACTGGAAAGACCAGTCAGCGCGCGGTATGAACCTGAAACTCCGGCGGGCGAGATGGTTAAGGCAGTATCCCAATTGAATTTGTATCGTTTGCAGGATAAGGCCCGCCAGGCAATGCAAGCGGGAGAAATTGCAAAAGCAACCAAACGCCTTGAAAACCTGGCCACTCACCTCCTGGAAGCAGGCGAGCGGAAATTAGCCAGAGCCGTCCGGGCTGAAGTGGCAAATATCCGGCAAAGCCAAAGTTTGAGCGAAGAAGGTATCAAGCGAATTAAATATGGAACACGTTGCCTGCCAGGAATTCAAGGCAGAGGTGGTTGATTCATGATTTTGTGTCCGAATTGCCAGCATCAGGAAATTGCCGGAGCCCTCTTTTGCAGCGAGTGCGGCGCGCAACTGGCGTCTTTTGGGAAAACGCCTTTGCAGTTAATCTCCAAAGACAGAAACGAAAGGGATCAATTGCAGAGTATATCGAAGCCGCTATCCGCAGCTGCAGGGAACCCGGTTATTTCATTGCACTTGCTTGAAAGCGGGCAGATCATTCCGTTGATGGGAAAAACTGAATTTACCCTGGGGCGTATTTCAGAGGGGCAGCCTGTATTGCCGGATATTGACTTAACGATGTATGGTGCGTATGATAAGGGCGTTTCACGCATTCATGCGGTGATCAAAGTTCGAGAAGACCGGATTATCATCAATGACCTTGGTTCATCAAATGGAACGAAAGTTAACGATCGAGTTGTTTCGACCAACGCAGAGACCCAATTGAACGAGGGCGATATTGTTGCCCTGGGTAAGTTTAAGTTTCAGATTTTAATGCAGTCGTAATGGTATCATAAGGGATAAAATGCAAACTGTTTTAATTCATATTATGAATGAAGATCCGGTATTGGGAGAAGTTGAGGCAATGCCTGCCTCAACAGATACACTGATTGTGGTAAAAAATCCGCGCCGTAAGGATGGGAAAGACATCAGCTATCTGGATTCCAACGTAATGACAGTTGTATTTCCCTTGGGGCGTGTGCTTTTCATCGAGCTTCTTTCGAGCAAGGAAGAAGAAATCATTGGCTTTGTAAGGGAATAATCACTTATGTCTGACACACAGTTTAAAAACCGCAGCATTTTGGTTGTCGATGACGAAGAACGGATGGTAGGTTTTATTCGTCTCAATCTTGAACACGACGGCTTTCGGGTCGTGTATGCCTATCGCGGCGGGCAGGCTATACAACGTTTTCGAGATACGCTGCCCGATCTGGTTTTGCTGGATGTCATGATGCCGGATATTGATGGATTTGAAGTGCTGAAGATGATTCGGGAAATCAGCAATGTGCCAGTCATTATGTTAACTGCGAAGGGTGAAGAGGATGATCGGGTGCGTGGTCTGGAGTTGGGAGCGGATGATTACATTACAAAACCTTTCAGCCCGCGTGAATTGGTCAGCCGGGTGAAGGCGGTTTTACGCCGTTCGATGTCAGTCGGCAGCGGCGTGACAGGCTTAATTGAGGTGGATGATAACTTGAAGATCGATTTTGATCGCCGCGAAGTATGGGTGAGGGGAGAGCTGGTAAAACTCCGCCCGACCGAGTACCGATTGCTCTATCATCTGGTGCAAAATGCAGGTTGGGTTGTCACCCATGATCAGATTCTGGCGAAGGTATGGGGATACGAGTATCGCGACGAACCACATTATGTACGTTTATATATCAATTATTTGCGCCAGAAGATTGAAAAAGATCCTGCCAACCCACAGTATATTCTGACGGAGCGTGGTGTTGGTTATCGTTTTGTCGATTATCACCGGCAAAAAGAGAGCTCAAAGCCGGAATAAAACGAGTGGAACAGTAACAGGTTTTCAATGCAACAACAGAAAATTTTAATCGTTGATGATCATGAAGTCGTGCGGCTTGGATTGAAGGCGTTGCTCGAACATCACCCACAATTCGAGGTGATAGGAGAGGCAGGCGACGCCAAAGACGCCGTTGAACAGGTGGGAGCGCTTTTACCGGATGTGGTCTTAATGGATATTCGTTTACCTGGCGCATCAGGGATTGAAGCCTGCCAGGAGATTATTCGCCGTTACCCAAAGACTCGAATCATTATTCTGACATCTTATGCAGAAGATGAAATGCTCTTTTCAGCTATCCGTGCTGGCGCATCGGGGTATGTCTTAAAACAGATTGGCGGCGAAGATTTGATCAAAGCTCTGGAGGCGGTTAGCCGTGGGGAAGCCTTACTTGATTCGGCCGTCACACAGCGTGTATTTCAAGAAGTCCGCAGAGCAGTCAAAGAGGAAGAGGCCTCTGCCTTTTCATCGCTGAGTCAACAGGAAAAGCATGTGCTTTTATTGGTTTCAGAAGGCAAGACAAATCGCGAAATTGCTAAATCGCTTTTTTTAGGCGAGGGGACAGTGCGAAATTATGTCAGCAGTATATTAAGTAAGCTGGGGGTGAGCAACCGCGCCGAAGCTGCTGCGTACGCTGTGGAACATAGTTTGAAGGAATATATCTAAAAAATACTTTCCCATATTTTCTTCATTTCCAGGGCATCCTCTTCCAGGTTGGGGCTTTCGCACATAATTCGTCCTTCGCATTGATATTCTCTTAACGCTTTATAAAGGCCTGGCAAATCAAGATCGGCCTCAGCCAATACCAGGTGATTGCGCTCACCTTTGGCGCTGTATTCAATGCCTGAAAGATGAATGTGCATTTTTTTTAGCGTCTGGCTGCCAAGAGCTTTTGCATAGGCGTCCAGCACTTTCATCCATTCGGCGTAAGTGTTCATGGAGCCGTCGCCTGCTCTGGCGTGCAGATGAGCAAAATCCATGCATGGGAGTACGCCGGAGACTTCACGACTCATGATCAACGTATCGTCCAATGATCCGAGCATCGCCGATTTTCCCATTGTTTCAGGCCGCAGAATAACGGGGTTCCCAGCTTTTCTTAATTCATCAACACAGCCTTGCAAACGTTCGATTACCAGGGGAAGCACTTCGCCCGGTTCTTTTTCAAAATAGGAACCAGGATGGAAGACAATATCTGTGGCCCCAGCCAGGTTACCGTAATGGGCTGCATCCATCAATCGCTGGCGTGATTTTGGCCATTCTTCGGCGTTAGCATTCAGGTTTATGAAATAGGGAGCATGAACGCTAATCACTACATCCGATTCTATGGCAGCGGCTTTGATGTTTTTGCATGTTTCTTCAGTGACCCTGACCGCCTGCACCCAACCAAGTTCCAGCGCGTCCAATCCCAGATTTTTGATTTGTTGAATTGCGCCCACAGAACCGCCCGGCTTTTTGGGGGTTGAGGACGGCGAACCAACTGTACCAAAGTGAAAGGCGCCAGATGTCATTTTTCTTCTCCCGATTCTGTGAATCGTTTTGAGATTTTGGAAATCATTTTATCCGGTAATCAATCTGATTGTCAATTAATTCGCCAGATGAATAGCGGGAAGGCTAAAACAGATTGGCGGTAAGCCAGGCCCATAGCGGGGGGCCCATGATGATAAATCCGATTACAGCCGAAATGAATGCGGCGATTAATACTGCGGCGGCAGCCACATCTTTACTGATTTTAGCCAACGGGTTCTGCGCCGGGCTGGCAAGATCTACCAGAGTCTCGATGGCAGTATTGAAGAATTCGGCTGCAAAAACCAGGCCAATACATAAGAGAAGTACGGCCCAATCCTGGCGGGGGAGCTTCAACCAGGCGGCGATGCTAATAACCAGGATTGTTGCCAGCGAGTGAATCCAGGCGTTAGGTTGTGTTTTGAATACATGCCACAAACCG
The DNA here is from genome assembly GCA_964503685.1 of uncultured Anaerolineaceae bacterium. GTDB lineage: Bacteria > Chloroflexota > Anaerolineae > Anaerolineales > Anaerolineaceae > CAZDAW01. The sequence continues at coordinate 16,359 of CAZDAW010000001.1, forward strand.
GAGAGAGCAAAGCGAAATGATAACTGGCGGGATTTCAGAAAACGGGTCATTATGGGTTGATCGGGGGGCGGCCGGCCTGTTTGAGGATTTCTGCCTGTTCATGCCACATGATTGCTTTTTCATCTTCGCCGGCATGATCATAACCCAGGAGGTGTAATATGCCGTGTACGACCAGCAGGCATAATTCGTCTTCTGGGTTATTATGGTTGCTTTCGGCCTGGCTCACGGCGCGCGCGTAAGAAATGATTATATCGCCCAGGTATATATTGCCTGTCTCAGGGTTTATTTCCCCATCAAGGGGCTGGCCTTTCGTATATTTGTTCTCGCTTGCCGGGAATGAGATGACATCTGTTGGCGCATCAATGCCAAAATATTGCAGATTATAGGCTTTTATTTCTTCGTCGCCGGTGATGACCAACGACATTTCGACATTCTGCGATAATCCCTGCTGTTTGAAAGCGGTCTGTGCTGTTTGCCTGATCAGTTCTTCCGTGATTAGCGAAGCGAAGACGGGGTCAATCTGGATTTCGATCATTTCTTGAAGTCAGATAATGGTGATTCCGATTCTGAAGGGTTTTCATTCCCTGATAATACAGTGCTGGTATTTTCTGTTTCCTGCCAGGGGGTCTTTAGAAAGAGCGGGCGGGTTTTGACATCAGGATAGACGATACGGGGGTGGTAAACGCCCCGCAGGGTAGTGGTGAACGCATTGACGATTTCGTTGAGATCTTTGAGCGTCATGGCCGTCAAATCGAGCTGGCCTTCTTTGACTCTGAGGTCGATGAGATCCTTGATTAAATCTTTCAATTCTTTTTCGGTTTTGGGTATTTCTGCTCTGGCGCGGGCTTCGACGCCATCTGCAAGCATAACAAGGGCCGTCTCGCGCGAGCGCGGTTTAGGACCGGGGTACTGAAAAAGCTTGGGATTAACTGTCTCAGGGTTGTTGTCGGCTAATTCCAGCGCCGTGGAATATTGATAGCGGGTGAGCAATGTGCCGTGATGTTCGGGAATAAAGTCTTGAACACGAGGAGGAATGCGATATTTGCGGGCCAAAACCAGTCCTTCGGTGACATGCTGAATGATTGTCGCCGCGCTGACGACAGGATCCAGATCGTCGTGAGGGTTCAACTTTCCGGGGATCTGATTTTCGATATAGAAGAGTGGGTTTTTAATTTTCCCGATATCATGGTAGAGAGCGCCCACCCGGGTGAGCAAGGTATCTGCGCCGATACGTTCGGCTGCCTGCTCAGCAAGATTGGCGACCATGAGGCTGTGTTGATAGCTGCCGGGCGCCGAGCGGAGGAGTTGTTGTAAGAGTGGATGGTCGGGGCGCGAAATTTCCAGCAATTGCAGGGCGGTTGTGAGTCCCAGGAATTGGGCAGGTATGAATTGCAGCAGAATTGTCAGACTCCCGGAGGCCAGACCATTGAAGAAGGCAGCGCTGATCAAAGTGGCTATGCCGATCCAATCTGTAATGACATTTGGGATGCGATATGATAAAACGATAGCTATGCCTGCCCCGGCGATGGCAATGCTCGCCCAAATAAATGAGGCCACTCGTTGAGCTTTGCCGAGGGTCAATATTCCGAAGAAGCTGCCCAGGATGTAATAAAAAGTCAGATCCAGGGTATTCGTCAACCCGTAGGCAGAAAGAATGCTGAGAATCATTGAGAGGATCAGACCAATCTCGGTGGAAAAGAGGGTGGTGAGGATCAGACCGAAGGCTGGAATGGGGAACAGGTATGGCAGAATGGTGCGGTTGGGAATGATAATCCGTGCGCCCAACAGAAATACGATAAACATCAGAGCAATGAACATTGTACTGCGCAGGTTGTTGAGCGCTTGAGGGGAATTACGGGTGAAGTAGAGACCTGTAAATATCGAAAGCAGGGCAACCAGGCATGCGGCTCCGATCAAATCCTGGCGATAATTTTTAGGCTGAAACAGTCCAAGTTCCTGAAGCGCTTCTACGTCTAGATCTGAAATCACCTGGCCAAGTTGAACGACCATTTCGCCGGTGATGAAAGACCTTGTTACCGGCTGTACTGCTTCAACCGCTTTTTTTCGATTCGCTTCGGTTGCTTTTTCGTCGTACAGACTATTAGGGGTTACGAATGCGGATACCAGTTCGGCGATGACGGCTGTCTGTTCCGGCGTCCAGGATAGGCTTATTAAAGTTGTGATATCGCGGCGGGCTTCCTCAATGTTGGTGTCGCGGATTGTGTTGCGCATGATTTGTTCGAGCACTTTGATGGCTTCGGCCTGTAGTTCTGTCCACCGATTTTCGTTGAGCTCCAGAATTTGTTCAATCGTCGCCTGGCTGAGGCGAATATCGGACAGGTGAGCGATATCGTCAATTTTCTGTTGCTCAGAAGCGTAAGTATCAGCGCGAACAGTGGTGATGTAAGCCAATGCAATACGCAATTTCTCGATTTGTTTTCGGGTAATGCTTTGGTCGTTGGCTGTGTAAACCGGTGGAACAGCGCGCTCTGCTTCCTGGCGGGCTTTTTCGGTCAATATTGCGCTTTCGAAGGTTAATGTACGTGAAGATTGAATATCTTGTGGGGCAACATCCCCGATCATCAGTTGTGATGATGATGGATTGATAATGATGGGTATCGCAAGTGTGAGGAAAGACAAAAATCCTGTGATAACCAGGATTGCAATTTTCAGGACGGGTTGTCCAGAAGAACGGCGAAGTTTATGCCAATACGAAATTAAGAACATCCTGTTTAATTGGCTTGGAGTAACTGCCGCACTACCTGACTGGCCTGGTCGCCGGGAGCGCGTCCTTCAAGACGAGGAACAAGGACCTTCATCACTTTTCCCATATCAGCTTGAGTGCTTGCTCCAACTTCCTGTATCGCAGCGCGGGCGAGTTCTTGTAATTCTGCCTGAGTCAGAGGAGTTGGTAAAAATACCTCAAGTATTTTCATTTCAGAAAAATTCTCTGCAACAAGATCGGAGCGGCCTGCTTTTTCTGCATCCAGAATGGCTTCTTTTCGTCCTTTGATCTCTTTTTGGAGGATTGCCAGTATGCTGGACTCATCCACAGGCTTACCCTTTTCGACTTCGGCCATTTTTATTGCTGCGAGAGCCATTCGTATAGTGCGCTTCTTTACTTCATCACCCGATCGCATGGCGTCTTTGAGTTCAGTTTCAAGTTTTTCTTTTGTGTTCATAATTTGATACCCAGGATCAAAATCCGCAATGTTTATTTTGAGTTAATTATACCGCGACCCATGCTGCTTGGGTTGATGTTTTATCGTTCGCTGGTGGACGAAGTCAACGCTGTGAATAGCAGGGGAGAATGCCAGTTATCAGCCTGGGCGAGACGTTCGATAATGAGAGTAAATTCGAGTTGGGTTCTCAATCGAGCGGCAGCCATCACCCAGGGAAAAAGAGGGGTTCTTTCAGGTGTATCCATGTTAAGCCAGGCGTGTGAATCGCGAGGAAGCAGCGGTTTGATCATTTTTTCGAGCCAGGGGATCATGGTTAATAATTCGAAGGGATTATAAATTTTACCGGAACGTAAATCGGGGTGTGTCATGATGGACGTGTCCAATGGATCGATGGCTTCGGGGTCTGGTAGCGCCCTGTCTTTATATTTTTCAGCCCATAAGACGACGTAATTGCTGTGGGCGTAAAAATCTTGCGCGGCGTGAGTCAATCGGCCAAAAGCCTGCCAGGCTTTGACAGGTGGATTTTCACTCTGGACGGACTCGACGATCATGTTGCGCTGTTTTTCCATGTAAGCATTGCCGGCTTTGAAGGCGTTCGAATCAAAGTGATATTCAGGATGGCCGATTTGACCTGACAGGACGTCTTGACGTAAGTTGGCCTCCAGAATGATTTGTAAGGCTGCAGGAGATATTCTTCCTTCCAGAGCAGCGAGCGTGATCGATTGGTGGTATTGGGATTTCATAAGGTATCGTGATGGGTCAGATTTTGTTGGGAAATCAATTAGCGATGATCAGGTCTTTAATTTGATCGTAGATGGATGGGCCAATGCCGGGGACGTTCTGGATCTCTTCCGGATGGGTAAAAGCTCCATGTTCTTCCCGATAATCAATGATTTGCTGAGCTTTAGCAGGGCCAATTCCGGGAAGGGAATCCAGTTCATTCAATGTAGCTGTATTGATATCTATGGGATTGAATATCGAAGTTGGGCCGCGGCTGGCGGTGAATGGGCTTTCGGCGGCGGTCGATTCATTCTGTGCAGTGATCGTGATTTTCTGGCCATCCCGAAGGAGGGCAACCTGGTTGATCGAATCCGATTCAACGCCTGGTAATAAACCACCTGCTGCTTCAATTGCATCCAAAACCCGGCTGCCTTTTGGAAGTTGATATATCCCTGGTCTGGCGACCTCACCGGAGATTTGAATGGTTATTGCTGGCGGGGGGACGGGTGTATTAAGTAGAATGGGATTCCCGCGCGGGCGGCTGGAAACCAGCAGTATTGCACCGCCGCTTAATAATCCTATCAGGACGCCGAAAATAATTGCAACCCAGGTTCTCATGTCGTTTGTTCTGTTGGCAGAAATCGTTGCAAACTATGTTCCAGTATACAGGCATACAGACACCTGTCAAGCGGTTCTGGTTTATATGCCAGGGCTTTCACGAGAATAATCACCAACCCCAAATAGGATGTCATCGTGAACTACTGGCGCTGTTCCGGCAAACGAAGCGTCTGGTACGATGTCAATCGCTTAGCGCAGCGTATCCTGCAGGCATGTTCTTTAACCTGCGAGGTTCATTCCGTTCGCAATAACAGCTTGTGGAGACAAGATCATCTGACTTTGTGAAAGCGCTGGTTTACAGGCTAACCTTATACAATGTGTGGATGGCAATTGACATTGCGATTGATAATTGGGTATTATAAGTGAGTAAACTACACATTGTTAAATAAGTTTACTGAACGATTTTGGAGAATATACGTACTAAACAAGGAGGGACTATATGACAATAAGAATTGTGACGGATAGCACCTGTGATTTACCTGAAAAAGTAGCGCGCGAGCACGGAATTACTGTAGTCCCTAGCTATATCCATTTCAAAGGGAAAAGTTATCTGGATGGAATTGATATTTCACGTAAAACGTTTTACGAAATGCTGGTCGAAGCGGATGAATTGCCAACAACATCACCGCCCAGTACGGGAGATTTTATAGAAGTTTACAAGAAGGTGATTGCTGATGGCGCGAGCGAAGTCGTCTCGATTCATATCTCCCATACATTAAGTACCATGGTGAATGTAGCCAGTATTGCTGCTGATGATATACAGGCGGCGCCGGTTACCGTCATCGATTCGGGTCAACTTTCGATGGGGTTGGGTTTGCTGGCCCTGGAGGCGGCGAAGACGGCGAATGCAGGAGGGACGCTGGACGATATCACAGCAATTTTAAACGTCAAGGGCCCCCGTACGCATACCTTTGCCAAACTGAATACGCTGGAATATCTCCGCAGGGGTGGCCGTCTGAACAGCATCCAGCACGGCTTGATCAGTATGCTGGATATAAAACCCATTCTGAAGATGAATAACGGGATCTCAAAAATGGAGATGGTTCGTACCAACCGAAAAGGGTACGAGAGGTTATTCAATCTGGCCAAGAATCTTGGCGCACCCAGTCAGGTGGGTGTACTACATACTAATGCGCCAGAGCAGGCAGCCGAATTTATGCAGCGCATTATGGAATGCTGCACAGATGGTCTGGTTCCTTTAATGGCAGAGGTGACGCCGGTGATTGGTACGCATGTAGGTCCTGGCGTAGTGGGCGTGGTTTATATGACCAAAGAGGATACGATTGGGCAGGAACCGGGTTCGCCCCTCGCTTACCTGATTCAGAAAGTATCCTCTCTCAGACATTAGATGGAAAACAGGAGGAAGGATGACATTCATTGAACTCTATGGGTATCTTGCTCTGGTTATTCTGGGTTTTATGACATTGCTTTGGATCATCAGCCTGATTTTGAAAAACACCAGTATTGTTGATATATTCTGGGGCGCCGGATTTGTTCTTGTCAATTGGGTTGCATTTGCCTTGACCTCTGATGGATTTACACCAAGAAAATTATTGCTGAGCCTTCTGGTGACTATCTGGGGACTGCGATTATCGCTTCATATTTTGCTGCGTAATTGGGGGAAAGGCGAAGATTTCCGCTATCAAAAATTCCGCAGAGATGCCGGTGGAAAATGGTGGTGGTATAGTTATTTTCAAACCTTTTTGTTACAAGGCGCAATCATGTGGATTGTATCAGCTCCATTGCCCGTCGTTCACTTTTTCTCAGCGCAAAGAGGGGGAACAATCCTTGATTATCTGGGAACAGGGTTATGGATTATTGGCTTTTTCTTTGAAGCGGTTGGCGATTGGCAGTTAACTCGTTTCCGCGCCGACCCGAAAAACAAGGGCGCCGTTTTAAATAGCGGGGTATGGCGTTATACCCGCCATCCGAATTACTTTGGCGACGCCACCCAATGGTGGGGATTTTATCTTATCGGAGCGGCAGCCGGCGGCTTTTGGGCAATTTTTAGCCCGATTTTGATGACTTTTATGCTGCTACGGGTATCGGGTGTGACGTTGTTGGAAAAGACATTAGTTGACGCTAAACCCGGATATAAGGAATACGTTGAATCGACCAGTCCATTTATCCCGTGGTTTCCGCATGAGAAAAAAAAATAAAAACCAGATTGCTAAATAGGGAGATCGAATATGAAAATTGCGAAAATAGTTTCTTTTTTGGGTATTCTGGCAATGGGCGGCGTCATTATTTATGCTTTTATACGCGGAAATTTCTCGGCTGAAGGCAGTGTGTTACTCTCGATGCCGTGGGGAATTGTTTCGATGGTTGATTTATACACCGGTTTTATTTTATTCTCAGGGTGGATTATTTTCCGCGAAAAGTCATTGATACGATCTGCTGTCTGGGTGGTTCTAATGATGGTTTTGGGCTTTTTTACGGCCAGTTTGTATGTATTTATCGCTTTACAAATAAGCGGCGGCGACTGGAGGCGTTTCTGGTTCGGGAATCGGTTGCAGGAGGTGCTTGTATGAGTATTCTCATAATCTTAAAAATCATCTGTGCGATCGGTACGATTGCCACCGGATTGTTTGCGCTTTTCAAACCTCGCTCAGCGGAGGGATTCACCGGCCTGATTGCCAATGGCGGACGCGGGATAACCGAATATCGCGCTGTGTTTGGCGCTTTCTTCATTGCCCTGGGAACCGCACCGCTGATCCTGAATATTCCAGAGACATATACGATGCTGGGACTGGCGTATCTGGCGGTGGGTGTTGTTCGGGCAGTATCCATGTTTCTGGATAAATCTATGATGCGATCCAATGTTATCAGCCTTATCGTGGAGATTATTTTTGGAGTAATATTGGTACTGTAAGCCAAAATTGATTTTTTCTGGAGTGGTCGGATGGTTGAGACATTTACGATTACAAAGCAGACCAAAGGAAACAATGACATTCTCGATATCACGCCGGATGTATCTTCTGCTTTATCTCAGAGTGGGATGACTAATGGCGTCGTGACGATTTATTCACCCAGTACAACGTCGGCGGTTACAACAATTGAGTATGAATCGGGTTGTTTGAATGATTTACGCCGCCTGTTTGATGAGATCACCGATCCGGCGCGTAGTTATGCCCACAATGAGCGTTGGGGCGACGGCAACGGGTACAGCCATGTTCGGGCGGCTTTACTGGGGCCGTCGCTGACCATTCCATTTATTCAGCAGCGATTGACGCTGGGGACCTGGCAGCAGATTATCTTCATCGATTTTGATATTCGTCCCCGGCAAAGGAAGATTATTGTTCAAATTATGGGTGAATAAATAAACCCTTCCATAAATATAACTTATGGAAGGGTTTTGAATCGAATAGGTTCATTCTGTTACGGAACAGGCGGCGTTTCACCCTTACGCATTTCGTTAAAAGCGGCGATGGATATCTCCAGCATATCGAGCGTAGGTTCACGGGTGGTTAAATGCTGGAGCGCCAGGTTGGGTTTGAGCAGCGCCTTAACAAAGGGAGAATTGAGGTGGCGGGCTGTCCAGCGGATATATTCATAAGCAGCGCCGGCCAATATGGGCAGCATTAGTATCCGGCTTGCCAGGCGCCAAAAAGTAGGCAGAGGGCCAAGCAAGGCGAAAACCAGTACGGATAACACGACCAGGGTTAATAAGAAGGCTGTTCCGCAGCGGGGGTGTTCAACAGAATATTTTGCAACATTTTCAGGCGTCAGTTCCACGCCGGCTTCGAAGGCATTGATGGTTTTATGTTCGGCGCCGTGATAAGCGAAAACGCGACGGATGTCGGGCATAAATCCGACGCCCCAGATGTAGCCAATGACCAGGAGGATGCGCACCACGCCTTCTATCAAATTACCCCACCAGGCATTCCAACCGAGGGTTTTTTCGGTGAATTGCCCGATGGCGGCCGGTGCAAGGAAGAACAGAGCAATACCGATTGTCAGTGAAACGAACAGAGTGATATATAAGGCGGGACCTTCGATCTTTTCATCTTCATCGCCTTGAACATTGGCCGAGATGGTCAGAGCGCGCATACCCAGGCCGAGGGAATCCCAAAGAAGGACAAGCCCTCTCAAAAACGGAATTTTGGCAATCGCGCTTTTATAAATTCCGGTTAATGGTTCGGTGTGCAGGGTAATTGCGCCCTGTGGATTGCGCATGGCAATCGCCACAGATTGACTGCCTCGCATCATAACCCCTTCAATGACGGCTTGACCGCCGTAACTGGGCATTTTTTCGTTCATGGTTTAAATAAGGTTGTAGAAAAAGTGAATGGTTGCATCAATGCCCTTGTACCAGGTGGGCAGGTGCAGTTTTTCATTAGGGCCGTGAACGTTATCATTAGGCAGGCCGAAGCCGGTCAAGACCGAATCGATGCCGAGGATTTCTTGCATATCGGCAACGATAGGTACGCTGCCGCCTTCGCGCCTGAATACAGGTTTCGCCCCCCAGGTGGTTTCCAAAGCCGTACTTAACGCACGGATCCAGGGTGTATTGCGGTTGGTGATGCATGCCCGGCCGCCGGCCAATTTTTTAACTTCCCAGCGAACCGTTTTAGGAGCGTTTGCTTCCAGGTATTTAACGAGTTGTTGATAGACCTCTTCGGGGTCTTGATCAGGCACCAGGCGCATGGATATTTTTGCCATAGCCCAGGCCGGCAAAACAGTTTTCGAACCCTCTCCGGTAAATCCGGAATATAACCCGTTAACCTCTAATGTAGGGCGCGCCCCAATTCGTTCAACCGGAGAATATCCTTTTTCGCCCCATAATTGAGCGACTCCTGTGTTTTTTAGATAGAATTGTTCATCGGTGGGGATACGCGCCAGTTCGGCTCTTTCTTCGGCTGTGATCGGGCGCACTTTGGTGTAATAACCGGGCAGAGTTACCTGACCGTTGCCGTCGTGCATGCCGGCGATTAATTCACAGAGCGCCTGGGCGGGGTTGTGGATTGCGCCGCCAAACAGCCCGGAATGCAGATCGTGAGCCGGCCCATAAACCCGCAGCTCGAAATAAGCCAGACCGCGCAGGCCATAAACAATTGTAGGAATGTCAGGCGCCAGCATGCCCGTATCGGGATTGAATGCAATATCGCTTTTGAGCATGTCTTTATACTGTTTCAAAAAAGTCGGGAGATTGGGCGATCCGATTTCCTCTTCTCCTTCGAAGAGAAACTTGATGTTAACCGGCAGGCTGCCATTCTGATTAATTGCCTCAATCGCTTTGAGGCTGGTCATGATCTGACCTTTCATATCGGATGCGCCCCGTCCATACAGATATTCGCCGCGCTGGGCGGGTTCAAAGGGCTGACTTTCCCATAAGTCGAGGGGTTCGGCGGGTTGAACGTCATAGTGACCATAGATCAGCACTGTCGGCGCTGCGCTGCCAGCTTTCAGGGATTCTCCATAAACCACCGGCCACCCTGAGGTTTCGAATATCTCGACTCGCGGCATATCAAGCTGGTGAAGCTGGTCAACCAGCCATTGGGCTGCTTTTCGAATATCCTTTTCTCGCGCAGTATCTGTTGAAACTGATGCGATTTTGATGAATTCATGTAATTCATCCAGAAATCGAGAGCGGTTTTTATGAGCGTATTCGAACGCTGGGGAGCGATCATTTGTCATGTGAGTTCCTCTAATTTATGATGAGATTTGAAAATCCTGGTTGATTATCTTAATACAAGATCGTTTCATTTTTTAAGTAAAGCAATTATAAGCGAATTTATGATTGCATGCGCTATGGCTTTATGTTAAAATATTTTCACCCTGGATCACGTGGTCGCCGCAAGTAATCCCAATGCTTGCGACGGCGTCGGGCTTATTGCCCGTCGAAAAGCGCCGCCATCCTTTGTCCACCGATCCTATGTTTAGCGATAATGATATTGCCCTCAATCATCATACGATTGGCGCTTTGAATGATTTCAAAATCAATCGGGGTCAAGGTTATGTTACGATGAGGGCTGTTTGTTCCATTTGTTCTCAGGAATCGAATAAATTATGGCAAATGACAACTCTGTGCGTTGGTTAGATTGGGCGCGTGAAATTCAGGCGATTAGCCAAACGGGGATGCATTACAGTCAGGATGAATATCACCGTATGCGCTTTGAACGGCTGATTGAGATAGCGGCTGAGATCATCAGTGATTATACCGAGGTCCCGGTGAAGGGTTTGAAAGAGGATTTTCTCAATCAGAAAGGTTATGCTACCCCCAAAGTGGATGTGCGCGGCGCAGTGATTCGGGACGGAAAAATCCTGCTGGTTCAAGATGCGCATGATGGATTCTGGTGTATGCCGGGCGGTTGGGCGGATATTGGCGCGGCGCCTTCGAAAATGGTCGAGCGTGAAGTATGGGAAGAGAGCGGTTTTCATGTTCGCGCCCGTAAAGTGGTTGGGATTTTTGAGGGTAATCGCGATTACCCACCGCTGACTTTGTACTACGTGTATAAAATTGTTTTTTTGTGCGATATTATTGACGGCGAGGCCCGACCGAGCATCGAAACAACGGCGGTGAAATTCTTTTCTCTCGATGATCTCCCGCCATTTTCATCAGCGCGCACAAATCAGCGTCATGTCAATGAAGTATTTGAACACGTCAAAAATCCTGATCGATTACCGTTTTTTGATTGAGGAGGTCTGGTTATGTTAATCATCAACGGAAAGATCATCACCTGGCAGAATCCAAATCAGATTTTGGAAGGTCAGGCGATCTATATTGATAAGGGTTTGATCCAGGAAATTGGCGCGCAGGCGGATATGCTGGTTCGTTATCCTCAAGAGGAACGGATAGATGCGAAGGGGCAATATGTTGCGCCAGGGAATATCTGCGCCCATACTCATTTCTACGGGGCTTTTTCGCGGGGTATGGCGATCCCTGGGGCTGCGCCGAAGGATTTTCCGGAAATACTCGGAAAGCTCTGGTGGCCGCTGGATAAATCTTTGCTGGCTGAAGATGTTCGTTATTCGGCGTTGATATGTCTGATCGATGCCATCCGGCATGGAACGACGACTCTGTTTGATCATCACGCTTCTCCGAGCGCGATCGCTGGTTCGCTGGATGAAATTGCCGACGCTGTGGAGGAATCCGGTTTACGGGCGGTGTTGTGTTATGAAGTCACCGATAGAGATGGAAAAGAGAAGGCCGCGGCGGGGATCAAGGAAAACTTACGTTTTATTGATCGCGTCAAACGTGAGAAGCCGGCTGAAGGCCGCCTGGCGGCCACGTTCGGCTTGCACGCCAGCCTGACTTTATCGGAGGAGACTCTGGATGCCTGCCGCCAGGGCGCGCCGGCGGATACAGGTTTTCACATTCATGTCGCCGAGCATGAAGTGGACGAATATGACTGTTTGGAGAAAACCGGGACGCGGGTAGTCGATCGTTTGCAAAAACATGAAATGCTCGGCCCAGCTTCAATTGTGGTGCATGGCGTTCATATTGACGCCGGCGAGGTTTGTTTACTGGCAGAGAGCCAGACATGGGTAACGCACCAGCCGCGATCTAACATGAATAATGGTGTTGGGGTACCGCCGGTCGAATCATTCATGCGCGCCGGGGTGAAGGTTTGCCTGGGGAACGATGGTTTTTCCAACGCAATGTGGGAAGAGTGGAAGACAGCTTATCTGGTGCATAAGTTATGGAATCGCGATCCGCGCCGGATGAACGGCTATGACCTGGTTAAGATGGCAGTCTATCATAATGCTGATCTGGCAAACGCTTTCTTTTCTGGAAAAAGGTTGGGTATGATCGAGGCGGGAGCATGCGCTGATCTGATCTTTATAGATTATCAGCCGCCAACGCCGCTCACCGCCGGGAATTTACCCTGGCATATTCTCTTCGGTTTTCACGAGAGTATGATTACCACAACGATTGTCGCTGGTAAGGTGTTGATGAAAGACCGTCAGTTGGTAACGCTGGATGAGGCAAAGATCATGAGCCGCGCTCGCCAGCTTGCCGAGGGCGTCTGGGGACGGTATAACCAAAAATTTTAATTACGACGAGGAATCAATGACAGAGCAGAGTGATTTTCCTATCAAGACTATTGCAATCTTAGGCGGCACCGGAAAAGAAGGAAAAGGGCTGGCATACCGCTGGGCGCTGGCCGGTTATAAAGTGATTATTGGTTCGCGCCAGCTCGAAAAAGCCCAGGCGGCGGTTGCGGAACTTTTGAGCCTGATGAAAGACAAAAATGTGAGTATCAGCGGTTTGACAAACCTTGAAGCAGCCCAGGCCGCTGACCTGGTTGTGTTGACCGTGCCATTTGCTGCTCATAGTGATACATTGAAGGCTGTCTCGCCAGCGTTACAAGGAAAGATATTGATCGATGTCACAGTTCCTCTGGTGCCCCCCAAAGTGACCAAAGTTCAGATGCCGCCGGCCGGCAGCGCGGCCCAGGAAGCCCAGCAAATTTTAGGCGCAGGCGTCAAAGTGTGTTCAGCGTTCCAGAATATCTCTCATGAACATTTATTGAAAGATGAACCAGTGGAATGCGATGTGCTGGTGTGCGGCAATAAAGAAGCGCGGCCTGTTGTATTAAAGCTGGTGGCCGACGCCGGGTTGGTCGGCTGGGATGCCGGGCCGATTGAAAATTCAGTCATTGCTGAGGGTATGACTTCGATCTTAATTGGTTTGAACAAACAGTTTGGCATCGAATCAGCCGGGATCAAAATCACCGGGACGCCGCGGAAATAATCACTATGAAATTGATGCTCACAACGCTTGAAGGAATCCCTGAAATTCGGCCTGGCGATGACCTGGCGGATATTCTGTGGAAATCATTGCAGCAAAACAATCTGACTCTTGAGGATGGCGACATCCTTGTTCTGGCGCAAAAAATAGTGTCGAAAGCCGAAGGGCGGTTAAGGTATCTTCCGGATGTTACTCCGGGGGATGAAGCGAAACGTCTGGCGCCGATCATCGATAAAGATCCGCGCTTTGTTGAATTGATTCTTCAGGAATCGAATGAAGTGGTGCGTACCCGCAAGGGGGTGATTGTTGTTGAACATCGCCTGGGTTTCGTGTGCGCCAATGCAGGGATTGATCATTCGAACGTGCGCGGCGATTCAGGTAATCCTGAAGAATGGGTTTTATTGCTGCCGGAGAATCCCGATATGTCTGCGCAAACAATTCGCCGAAGACTTGAAGCCAACAGCGGCGCCCGGATCGGGGTTCTGATTATCGATTCGCACGGACGCGCTTGGCGCAATGGAATAATCGGTACGGCGATTGGGCTATCCGGAATGCCCGGCCTGGTGGATAGGCGAGGCGTGGAAGATCGTTTCGGGTATCAACTTCGTATCACACAGATTGGTAGCGCCGATGAACTGGCGGGCGCAGCTTCCATGCTCATGGGGCAGGCGGCTGAAGGCCGCCCGGCAGTCCACGTACGTGGTTTTCCTTATCCACTCCGCGAAGGATCGATCAGCGAACTTGTGCGCCCCAAAGAACAGGACCTCTTCAGGTGATGTTGTAATGTTTGCGATTGTCTCACTGCTGGATGCTTTTGCCACTGAGCGGGTGCGTACCATCTGGGATGCATTAGAGGAAAGTTGTGGATTGAAGGGTATTCAATTGACGCCTTACCCTCATTTTTCCTGGCAAATTGCCGAAAGCTACCCGGAGGCTGAAACAAGCGCCGTGCTGGAAGTGATTGCCAGAGAGACAAAGCCATTTTATGTTTATACATCTGGCGTGGGAATTTTTACCGGTGTGAAGCCGGTTGTTTATCTTTCTCTGGCGAAGGATGATACGCTGTTATACCTGCATTCCCTGCTTTGGGATAAAGCAGGGCCATTTGCTGCCGATCTCAATTCTAATTACGCGCCTGAAGCCTGGGAACCGCACATTACCCTGGCTCGTTCTGATGTGACTTATGAGAATTTACACTGCGCCTTGGGTGAATTATCGATGCAAAAATATCAATGGGAGATTCGTATTGATCATTTTGCCCTGGTTTCACAAACAGGCGATCAAATCGGTGGAATTATCCGATATTTTCCTTTTGGAGGGTAAAGTGGATCTGAAATCTGAAGTCATACAAGATTTATTGAGCAAAGAAAAACCTTGTTTTGCCTATCTGGCAACCGTAATGAAGGATGGTTCTCCCCAGGTGACGCCAGTCTGGTTTGATTCGGATGGCGAATATATCTATATCAATTCGGCAGAGGGGCGGACGAAAGACCGCAACATGCGCCAGAGGCCGGTAGTTTCTCTGGCTATTTCCGATCGGGAAAATCCATATCGATATTTGCAAATTCGAGGCAAGGTTGTTGGTATTTATCATGAAGGCGCTGATGAACATATCAATCAATTATCCTTGCGATATACGGGTAAACCGTGGAACGATTCTTCTGACGCATTGCGGCTGATTTATAAGATAGAGCCTGTGCGCCTTGACTATCATAGCTGAGTTCATTGCATGTGGAGGTGTGTAAAATGAAAGTAGTTGCCCTGGCGGGAGGGGTTGGCGGAGCAAAGCTGGCGGATGGTTTAGCACGGCGTCTTGCGCCGAAGGATTTAACGGTTATTGTCAATACCGGGGATGATCTGGAACACCTTGGGTTATTTATATGTCCGGACCTGGATACGGTTTGTTATACACTGGCCGGACTGGCTAATCCGGTGACCGGTTGGGGGCGAAAGGATGAGACCTGGCGGGTGATGGAGAATTTAAAGATGCTCGGCGGGCCGGGCTGGTTTAACCTGGGAGACAGCGATATTGCCACGCATCTGGAGCGGACGCGTCGTTTGCGGGCGGGCGAGCCGTTGAGCCAGGTGATTGCTCATTTTTGTAAGGTGTGGAATATTGCCCCCGTTGTACTGCCAATGAGCGACCAGCCGACGCCAACGCGGGTGATCTGCGATGTTGAAGGAGAACTGGCTTTTCAGGAGTATTTTGTTCAACGCCAATGCCAGCCCAGGGTTTCCGGCTTCCGCTTCGAGGGGATCGAAAAAGCCGCCCCTGCGCCTGGTGTTCTGGAGGCCCTGGCAGACTGCGACCTGGTTGTTGTTTGTCCTTCCAATCCCTGGGTGAGCGTTGATCCGATTTTGTCCATCAGGGGAATCAGAGAGGCCATCAGAGGGCATGTTGTCGTGGCGGTTTCGCCGATCATCGGCGGCAAGACGGTTAAAGGTCCGGCAGCCAAGATGTTCAGTGAACTGGGTATCGAGCCTTCAGCGAAAGCTGTCGCCGAACATTATATGGATTTTTTAACCGGGATGTTACTGGATGATCAGGATGCTTTACAAGCGGATGATTTGCGACAGTGGGGTATAATTCCTTATGTAACTGATATTTTTATGCATACGACAATCGACCGTGAAAATCTGGCGGCAAAGACGCTTGATTTTGGAGCAGAACTGATCAAAATGAGAGGTGAGTAGGATGAGCCTGTGGGCAATTGTCCCGGTAAAGCCATTACGTTTGGGCAAATCTCGTCTGGCGGGAGTGCTCTCGGCAGAAGAAAGGGCAAAGCTCAACCATAATTTACTGGAGCATACTTTACAAGTGCTGACGCAGGTTCCTCAAATCCAGCATACCCTGGTTGTCAGTCGTGACCCAAAAGCGCTGGCGCTTGCGCGTGATTATAATGTGCGCACGGTTCGCGAAGAGGGCAGTCCATTCCTTAATAAGGCTTTACGAAGAGCGACTACTTTTGCTCAAGTTTATTCACCGGAGGGCGTGCTGATACTCCCTGCTGATTTGCCATTGATCACAGCCGAGGATATTCAAGAGATGCTCAACTTCTCTGAAGAGCAGCCGGTAGTGGCGATTGCACCAGATCGGCGCAATGATGGCACCAATGCTCTGCTGGTGTGCCCGGCCATGTTGATTGAATACAGCTATGGCCCTGGTTCATTTGCCCGGCATTGCGATCAGGCGCGCAGGGCGGGCGCGCATCTGGAAATTTGTCATAATCAACACCTGGCCTTAGACCTGGATTTACCGGAAGATTTTGAGTTAATGAAGAAAATGATGCAGGAAACCAAGGTGTAAGTGCAGCCAAAAATTACTCTAAATATTGCTAGAAAAGGAGTTTCCCATGACAGAATCAGTTGCTCTCTATTTGCAGGATGCCCATGATCTAAGGGATGGATTGGATTATGTACGTTATGCTGAAAAGCGCGGTTTCGATGCTGTCTGGCAGGCGGAATCGCGTCTGGTGCGGGATGCGATTGTGCCGATGGCAGCCTATGCGGCAGTAACTGAAAAGATCAAAGTGGGCTCCGGGGTTATCAACAATTGGACGCGTAATATCGGACTTTTGGCTGCCACGTTTTTGACTCTTGATGATCTGGCGCCCAACCGGATCATCTGTGGAATCGGGGCGTGGTGGGATCCACTGGCAAAAAATGTGGGGATAGATAGGCGCAAACCATTGACTGCCATGCGGGAAACCGTTATCACTTTGCGCCGTTTATTGAATATGGAACGGGTGACATTTCATGGCGAATTCGTTCATGTAGATGGAATCGAGCTGGATGTTGTCCATGGACGGCGCGAGCCGCGCCACGTACCGATATACATCGGGGCAACGGGCGATCAGATGATGGAAATGACCGGGGAAATTGCAGATGGTGTTGTGCTCAATTATTGCGTCCCGCCTGAATATAACGACAACGCGCTGGAGATGCTGGAAAAGGGCTTGCGCAAAGCGGGGCGAAAGATGGAGGACCTTGACCGCCCACAATTGGTCATCTGCTCGGTTGATTATGATTCAGAAAAGGCAATTGATACGACGCGAGAATTGCTGACTCAATACCTTGCCCAACAGCCGCATATTGCCAGGGCTTCGGGTGTATCCCAAGAGGTTGTGGCGCAGATTCAATCTATTCTGGGCTGGCCGGCAACGAAAGAACAAATCCAAAAAGCTAAACATTTCGTGCCGGAAGAGTTGATTCACCGCATTTCAGCATCCGGTACACCGGAAGAAGCGCGAAAGAAGGTGGCGGAATATAAGAAACACGGCTGCACCTGTCCGATCCTGTATCCTGTGGGCGGCGATGTAAAGCTGCTCATCGATACTTTTGCCCAGGAATAAATCAGGATGAAAGAACAATTAAGCTGGCAAAAATGCTTTGTTTGCGGTCAGGAAAATCAGCGCGGCCTCAAGATAAAATTTGTTCGCAATTCGGATGAGGAGGTAACGGCCGAATGCTGCATACCGGAGGATTATCAGGGTTATCCGGGCGTGGTTCATGGGGGCGTTGTCGCGGCGATGCTGGATGAAGTCGCTGGCAGGGTCTGGTGGGGAGATGAACGTCCTTTCGTTGTTACTGCCCGTCTGGACGTTCGCTATCGAAAACCGACGCCGGTTGGACAAACGTTAAAATTGGTCGGGAAGGCGGGTAAACGTCGGGGAAATGTCGCAGAAGCAAGCGGAGCAGTGTATGGCCCGGATGGTTCGTTACTGGCTGAAGCCGAGGGCGTGTTTGTTGAAGTTTCGGCGGAAGATGTGAAGCTGACTGGTAATTGAATCTTTTGCGAGGTGGCAAAATGATCCTGGAATATCACAGACCACAAAAACTGGAAGAAGCGCTGACGTTGTTAACACGCCCTTATCCTCTCACTTATCCTCTGGGAGGGGGAACAGTTCTTAACCGGCGCAATGATCAGGCTTATGCAGTGGTCGATTTACAGGCGTTAGGATTGAACCAGATAAAAGCTGAAGGCAGCACGATGCGTATCGGGGCCACAACAACGCTTCAATCTTTATTGGAACACGAGGCAACTCCTCCGTTGCTCAAAGATGCGCTTCGTCTTGAAAAATCTTTTAATTTACGCCAGATGGCTACCATTGCTGGCGCGCTGGTTGCTGCTGATGGGCGTTCACCGGCGACCACCCTGTTTATGGTGATGGATGCTCAATTGCAACTGGCGCCCACAAATGAAACGATTCCGTTAGGCGAGTTGCTTTTACAACGTCCCGGCTATTTGCGAGGAAAATTGATCACTGAAGTAATCATACCTTTGCAGGTCAGGCTGGCGTTCCATTCGGCGGCGCGGACACCCGCTGATTTACCCCTGGTCTGCGCTGCTGTTGCCCAATGGCCTTCAGGTCGGGTGCGGGTGGTATCGGGAGGTTATGGGAAAGCGCCCATTATGGTTATGGATGGGATGGGAGCAGCCGGCGCCAGGGTGGCTGCGGAAAGCGCCTACGGCGAAGCAGGCGATGACCGCGCAAGCGCTGCCTATCGCCGGGAGGTTGTTGGCGTTCTGGTCGAGCGTTGTTTGAATGATCTGGATATTGGGTGACTGCCAGATGAGTCCAAAAAGAACGGAAAATTCCAACCCTTACAACTTGCCTCTGGATACGATTTTAAGAGGGGATTGTATTCAGTTGTTAAATACCTTACCTGAGAAATCTGTTGATCTGATTTTTGCTGACCCGCCCTACAACCTGCAATTGAGAGGTGAACTCTGGCGGCCGAACATGACGCTGGTCGATGCCGTTGATGATGATTGGGATCAGTTTGAAAGTTTGCTGGCATACGATCGTTTTACCCAGGATTGGTTGGCTGCCTGCAAGAGAGTGTTAAAAGATACCGGGACAATATGGGTGATTGGTTCGTATCATAATATTTTCAGAGTCGGTAAAATTTTGATGGATCTCGGTTACTGGATTCTGAATGATGTGGTATGGATTAAAACAAATCCCATGCCTAATTTTCGAGGAGTGCGCTTTACCAATTCGCAGGAAACGCTCATCTGGGCGCAAAAAATCAAGGGCGCGCGTTACACGTTCAATCATTTTGATATGAAGGCATTGAATGAGGGTTTGCAAATGCGCAGCGACTGGCACTTGCCGACCTGCACCGGGAAAGAACGTTTGCGTTTAAATGGCGCCAAAGCGCATGCTGCTCAGAAGCCAGAAGCATTACTTTACCGGGTGATTTTATCCAGCTCTAACCCTGGCGATGTCGTATTGGATCCGTTTTTTGGGACGGGAACAACCGGCGCGATTGCCAAGCGGTTGCGCCGGCATTGGATTGGCATTGAGCGTGAACCGACATATGTTGAGCTGGCTGCCCAACGCATAGCCAGCGTGCAGGTTCCATTCTTTGAGGAGGACCTGTATGTTATCCCTGATAAACGAAAATTGCCCCGTATACCTTTTGGTATGCTTATTGAATATGGTTATCTCTCGGCGGGAGATGTGCTGTATTTTGGTAGAGATGGAAGTGCAACTGCGACCGTATTATCCAATGGTTTAATCACCTGCGATGGAATAACCGGATCCATTCACGAGGTCGGCAAGCTGCTCCGTAAAGCTCCCTGCAACGGCTGGGAACAATGGTTCTACGATGATGAGGTCAGCGGGGAGCGGCTGGCTATTGATCATCTGCGTTCTCAGATGCGCCAGGAATTGGAAGTGCAAACTTCGACGCAGGTAACGGAATTAGTCTCGTTATCGTCATAATTTATGGAGTGTTGCTATGGATATTAATCTCCAGATCAACCAAAAGAATATCGAAATTAACGTCGTTCCTGGGACAACATTACTGGAAGCGTTACGTTCGTTGGGTTATTTTGGATCCAAGAAGGGTTGCGATAAGGGAGAGTGTGGAGCCTGCACCGTGTTGATGGACGGTAAACCGGTTAATTCCTGCCTTGTATTGGCTGTTCAGGCAGAGGGGCATGTGATTCAGACGATAGAGGCAGTGGGGCAGCACCCTGAGCAGGGTTGGAAGAAGACCGAAGGGCTGCATTCACTTCAACAGGCCTTCATCGAGAGCGGAGCAATTCAATGCGGATATTGCACGCCGGCGATGATTCTGGCAGCGAAAGCCTTGCTCGACAAAAATCCTGTCCCCAGCGAAGCTCAAGTGCGGGATGCAATTTCGGGTGTGCTGTGCCGCTGCACGGGTTATCTTAAACCGGTTCAGGCAGTGCTGCGGGCAGCGGCTGTTTTGAGAGGTGAAGCAGTCGAGCCGTTGCAGGGCGCGATTCCTTTACCCCCGGATTGGGTGCAAAAGCCGGGGAGCGGAGAAGGGGCGAGACCCGAACTAGATGAAGGCCCTGAAGTATTGACTCGAACGGGCGTTTTACCCAAATTGTGGGTGACGCCAAAAACCGGGGTTATGAGGCAGGTCGGCAAATCGGAGCCCAAACTGGATGCCGTTAAACTGGCGCAGGGTAAGCCGGCTTTTGCCGCCGATATAGAAATGCGCGGAATGCTGGTTGCCAAAGTGTTACATAGCCCGGTGGCGCATGCCCGAATAAAAAAGATCGAAACCAGTAAGGCGCGCGCTTTGCCGGGTGTTGCCGCGGTGTTAACCTGGAAAGATGTCCCGCGGGTGGTCTATTCCACCGCCGGGCAGTCGGACCCAATCCCAGGCCCGCTGGATTCCTTTTCGTTAGATAACAAAGTTCGTTTTGTTGGCGACCGGGTGGCGTTTGTTGCTGCTGAAACGGAAGAAATAGCTGAGCAAGCCCTCAGGCTGATCGAGGTCGAATATGAACTGCTGCCCGAATTGCTTGATCCGCAGCAGTCGATGCAACCGGGAGCACCGGTGCTGCACGGTGAACCGGAATATGTCAATTTCGCCGATTCAGACCCTCAACAGAATCGGGCGGCTGAAATTCGTATTGATATCGGGAATGTTGAGCAGGGATTTGCTGAAGCAGATCTGATTATCGAAGGCGATTATGAGGTGCCAAAGGTTCAACAGGCGCACATTGAGCCGCATGTGGTGGTGACTTATTGGGATGAAGATGACCGCCTGGTGATGCGAACCAGCACTCAGGTGCCTTTTCACGTCCGTCGTATTTTGGCGCCGGTTCTGGGTTTGCCTGCAAAACGTATTCGGGTTATCAAACCGCGTATTGGAGGCGGTTTCGGCGGCAAACAGGAAGTTATGATTGAAGATGTGGCTGCTCATCTAACCATCGCCACCCGCCGACCGGTGCGCTACGAATTTACCCGCGAAGAGGAATTCATTGCTGCCCGCTCGCGCCATCCCATGCGCATGCATCTCAAGACGGGGGTTAAGAAGGACGGGACTATAACTGCCAATGAGATGTATTGTCTGGCTGATACGGGCGCTTACGGCTGCCATGCCCTCACGGTTCCCGGTAATACCGGGCACAAGGCCATGGCTTTATACGTCGGCGACGGAAAATACCGCAAGGACCCCAATATCCGTTTCTATTGCGATGTCGTGTATACCAATCATGCGCCTGCCGGAGCATTTCGCGGTTACGGCGGACCGCAGGGTTTTTGGGCGGTCGAGCGTCATATGGAAAAGATAGCCCGCCAATTGGGCATGGATCCCATTGAGTTTCGTTTGAAAAACGCTTTGCGACCAGGTGAGGAGCATCCCTTCAGTAAGGCCTGGAGCGAAGGGCGGGAACCCCGCCCTGAAACGATTCATACGGTAGGACTGGCGGATTGCGTCCAGCAAGGGAAGGCGGCCATCGGTTGGGACCAAAAGTTTGCCAACCCGGACTGGCATACGATTCCCGGTAAGCCTTACCTGCGCAGAGGGATTGGCGTAGCCTTTGCCATGCATGGCACCGCAATCCCTTATCTGGATATGGGCGCGGCGAGTATCAAGTTGAATGATGACGGGTCATTTAACCTGTTGGTAGGGGCAACCGATCTTGGCACGGGCTCAGATACTATACTGGCGCAAATGGCAGGCGAAGTGCTGGGTGTACCGCCAGAGGATATCATTACATATTCATCCGATACTGATTTCACTCCCTTCGATAAAGGCGCTTATGCTTCCAGTACAACTTATATTTCAGGAACGGCGGTGGTGAAGGCGACGCAGCAGGCGGCGGAAAGGATTCGTTTGCGGGCGGCGCGGCTTTTGAGTGAGCAGGGCGATTCTGTGAAACCAGAGGATATCGTTCTGGCCGATCGCATGGCGTATTCGCCTGAAGGGAAGTCTGTATCTTTACGGGATATCGCTTTGAGCACCTTGCATCATGTGGATCAGGAACAAATCATGGGTATAGCGTCTTATGTATCGCCCGTTTCACCGCCGCCTTTTGGCGCTCAGTTTGCCGCGATTACGCTGGATACACAAACCGGTCAAGTGGTTGTGGACGAAATGGTCATGGCGGTTGATGCCGGGGTGATCGTCAATCCTCTGACGGCATCCGGGCAAATCGAGGGCGGCATGACACAGGCGTTGGGCTATGCCGTATGTGAAGAAATGCGGTATGATTCAAAGGGACGCCCGCTGGATAAAGATTTTCGGGAATATCATATTTTCCAGGCAGATGAGATGCCAAAGATGCAAACCCTTTTTATCGAAACTTTTGAGCCATCACACCCATTTGGGATTAAAGCATTAGCCGAGATTCCACTCGATGGTGTTGCCCCTGCAGTAGGTAATGCGATTGCAGATGCCTGCGGCATTCAGATCGACCAGAATCCGGCAACGCCAGAACGAGTGTGGCGGGAATTGAAAAAATGAGCCGAGTCTATGTAATCGGTCACGTAAACCCGGATACAGATTCGATTGCTTCGGCAATCGGTTATGCCTGGTTGCTGCGAGAACGCGACGGCGTGGACGCGGTGGCAGCGCGGGCCGGGGCAGTGAATCCACAAACGGCATGGGTATTAAAGAGATTAGGCTTGGATAGTCCTTATCTATTGACGGACGCCTCGCCGCGCTTCGAATCGGTGAGCCGGCGGTTGGATACATCGACGCCAGAGCATCCCTTACGGGAAGCCTGGGCAATAGCCAGCCGCACTGGCGGGGTTGCGCCAATAATAAATTCGGATGGCACGCCTTACGGTCTGCTTACCGGCCAGAGTCTGTTCGGCTTTATATCGAAGCTGGTGGGCGCGCACGCCCGGCGGCAGGAAATTCGCCTGAGCGAAATTCTGGACCAGCCCTGCAATCAGGCTGCTGATACCGATGTCCCTCGTTTTCAGGTCGGAAGCCGTATTCGTGATTCTCTCTCGCGTATCCTGCGGGAAGAGGGCGATATCTTCTGGGTCATCGATGAGCGCGGTCTTTATCGGGGCATTTGCCATCAACGTGATCTACTCAACCCGCCGCGTCTGAAGGTGGTGCTGGTTGATCACAATGAAGCGCATCAGGCGATTGGGGCGATTGAAGAAGCAGAATTGTTGGAGATATTAGATCACCACCGTTTAGGGAATCCTTCTACCCGGACGCCGATCAAGTTCACGGTGGATATCGTTGGCAGTACGAGCACACTGGTTTCTGAACGAATCGAAGAAACGGGGTTAAGCGCGCCGCCGGAAATTGCCGGTATGCTGCTGGCTGGTTTGCTCTCAGATACGCTGATCTTAAAATCGCCCACGACCACACAGCGTGATTGCGACGCGGCTGAACGCCTGGGGCGCTGGGCGCTGGTAGGCGGCAGTCCTTTGGAAGGTGAGACGATTCAAACTTTTGGGCAGAAACTTTTGGCAGCCGGGGCGGGTCTGTCCTCGCGCACGCCGAAGGAGATCGTTGAGAACGATTTGAAATTATATACTTCCGGCGAGTATGAATTTGCCATTGCCCAGGTGGAAATTGACGCCCTGGAACAGGTTGCCGAGCAACTACAGCCGTTAAGCAAGGCTTTGGATGATTTGCGTGAGAGCAAAGGTTTGTATTTTACGATGTTGATGGTAACCGACGTGGTACGCGGATCGAGCCGCTTAATTTTGTCTGGGGCGCCGCCCGCCCTGGAGGATTTACCTTACCCACCGTTGCCGGATGGAACCCGCCTGGCGGAAGGCGTAGTTTCGCGTAAGAAGCAACTTTTACCGGTCGTGTTAGGGTTATTGGAGGCTTAAAATGTCGATTCTGGGAACCGCCGCCGAACTTGAAAAAAAAGGAGAGGCTGTCGCTTTGTGTACCATTATCAATGGGCAGGGTTCCATTCCCCGACATGTGGGGAGCAAGATGCTCGTTTATCCTGATGGGCATATCGACGGCAGCGTAGGCGGCGGCGAGTTGGAAATGCGAGTAATTAAAGAAGCTCTGGCTTCGTTATCCGACGCAAAATCTCGGATTGTTCATTACAACATGGTCGATCCGGCAAAGGGCGACCCCGGTATTTGTGGTGGTCAGGCAGATATCTATATTGAACCGATCCTCAAGCCGCTGCTGGTCGTTATTGGCGGCGGGCATGTCGGCAGGGCAGTTTCTCACCTGGCCAAGTGGCTCGGTTTTGCTGTGGCTGTATCCGATGACCGCCCTGAGTTTTGCTCCCCTGAGTCGATGCCTGACGCCGATGCCTTTTATCCTGTTCCGATGGCAGAACTCCCCAAGCATCTCAAAATTACCCCGCAAACTTACCTGGTGCTGACAACCCGTGGTATGGCGGTGGATGTGCCGGGACTGCCGGCGCTTTTGGATACGCCGGCAGCTTATATCGGAATCATTGGTTCCAAACGGCGCTGGATTTCAGCGCGGAAGGAACTGGAAAAGATGGGCGTCTCAAAAGAAAAATTGGATCGGGTGCAGTCTCCGATCGGGTTGGAGTTGAAAGCAGAAACCCCGGAGGAGATTGCCGTCAGCATCATGGCCGAGATTCTCATGCTGCGCAACGGCGGTACGGGTGAGCGCATGAAGCTGGTAATGAGCGATAAAATTTCCAACAGATGATTCGTTTTTTTGGAGGCCTCAATGTGGCAGGAATATATCTGCGCAACGTCAATTGATGAAGTACTACCTGTATTAGCAGAACATAAAGAAAACGCCCGGATTGTTGCTGGTGCAACGGATCTGATTCTTGAAATGGAACGGGGTGTTCGCAAAGGCATTAAAATTTTAATCGACATAAGCCGTATCCAGAATTTGGATCGGATTGCTCTCACTGAAGATGAGATTATCCATTTAGGACCGCTTGTTACCCATAATCAGTGCGCGGCGTCGAAATTGATTCGTGAATACGCGTTTCCGCTGGCGCGCGCCTGCTGGGAGATTGGATCGCCGCAGATTCGCAACCGGGGTACCGTAGCAGGTAATTTAATTACAGCTTCTCCGGCAAATGATACGATTGCCTCGCTGATGGCATTGGATGCGAAAATCGTGTTGAAGTCTTCAAAAGGTGAACGAACCGTTGCGCTTAAGGATTTTTATCTGGGTGTGCGGCGCACGGTAATGGCGCCGGAAGAAATGCTGGTGGATATTAACTTCCCGGTTCTAAAACAAAATCAGCGCGGCCACTATATCAAACTGGCGTTACGCAAGGCTCAAGCTATTTCACTGGTCAATACGGCGGTAATACTGACTTTTGATAGCCGGGAAAACATTCAAAAAGCAGTCATTACCCTGGGCGCTGTTGCCCCAACCATCATTCATGCAGTTGAGGCGGAGAATTATCTGGCGGGGAAGCGTCTGGATGAAGCGGTTATCGATCAGGCTGCCAGCCTGGCGATGAATGCTTCGCGCCCGATCAGCGATGTGCGCAGTTCGGACGCGTATCGCCGGGAGATGACACGGGTGATCATTTCGCGGGCATTGATTGCCCTGAAGCATGGGGAAGAAAGCCTGGGGTTTCCGGAGGCGCCAGTTCTATTATGGGGCAGAGAATATCCGGGAGTACCCATGCTGGCAGAGAAGACCACTCATTCGGCAGGCGCGCCGATTAGGACGAAGATCAATGGAAAAGAATATGTCTTTACGGGCGGGCAGCAAAAAACGCTGTTGCGACTGTTGCGCGAAGAGGCTGGTTTAATCGGTACAAAGGAAGGTTGCGCCGAAGGCGAGTGCGGAGCGTGCACGGTGCATCTGGACGGTGTGGCCGTGATGAGTTGTATGGTGCCTGCGCCACGCGCGCATGGCGCCGAGATTGTTACCATTGAAGGATTGGCGCAGGATGGCCAACTTCACCCGGTACAGCAAACTTTCATTGAAGATGGGGCGGTACAGTGTGGTTATTGCACACCGGGTTTTATCATGTCGGCTGCAAAGTTGCTGGAAGAGCGACCCAACCCGACTCGGGAGCAAATTCAGCAGGCTATTACGGGTAATTTATGCCGCTGTACGGGTTATTATAAGATTGTTGAGGCGATTGAACATGCCAGCAGGAGGGTATGATGTCGCGAGATTATCGGTCGTATGAATTTAAATCGGATAAGCGATTGGAGAAGGAAAAGATCCATCCGATCTGGCGCGGTATTGGTTTTATTTTCATGGTGCTGGTGCCATTTCTATCTTACTTCGGCGGTCAAGAATTGATTAAAGCCAATTGGAAATATAACTGGGCGCCTGTTCCTGTAGAACTTGCCGGCCCGGATATTTCCCCCTATTTATATCTCAGGCTGGCTGTTGCCGTCGTCTTGATGATATTAATTTATATCGTTTTCTTAATCATCACGTTTGTGTTTAACCAGATTGCAGGAGCGCCACGCTATGGCCCTCATGATTCTCCTCCCCTTCGTTATAAAAATGTCAAACGTAAGTGAGACGAGTAAAAATTTGGGACATCTTCTATTGAACAGACTATCGGTGAGGTAAAACATGACACACATCGGAAAATCAGAAATGCGCACAGATGCTCTGGCAAAAGTAACCGGTAAGGCGCTCTATCCAGGGGATATCAATCTACCCGGTCAGGTTTATATGAAGGTGCTGTTTGCTGCTCGACCGCATGCAATTATCAGGGCTATTGATACGAGCAAAGCTGAAGCGTTGCCTGGGGTTGTCGCAGTTTTTACTGCCAAGGATGTGCCTGTTAACGAGTATGGCCTTGGAGCGCAAATTCAGGATCAACCTGTGCTTTGCGGGCCGGGCTCCAGCAAACCTTATGCAGACCGGGTGCGGTGTGTGGGCGATCAGGTGGCGCTTGTGGTCGCTGAAAGCGAAGAAATTGCCGCCCAGGGACGGGATTTGATTGGGGTGGATTATGAAGACTTGCCCGTGGTTACCGACCCGCTGGAAGCGATGCGTACAGATTCTGTCGTTTTGCATCCCGATCGAGATTCGAATGTCTTTGTTCGCTTCCGTATTCGAAAAGGGGATGTTGATGAAGCGTTTAAAACAGCAGATGTGATCGTTGAAGGAGAATATCGTACTCCTGTTCAGGAACATGCTTACTTGCAGCCCGAAGCCGGAGTGGGGTACATAGACGAAGAAGGGCGGGTCACGGTTCAGGTTGCCGGGCAATGGGTGCATAAAGATCGGGAACAGATTGCTCACTCTCTAAATATTCCCGAAGAACAGGTACGGGTGATCTACCCTGCTATCGGCGGCGCATTTGGCGGGCGGGAGGATATGTCCGTGCAAATCATCCTGGGGCTGGCTGCCTGGCGGTTGAACCAGCGGGGGATTAATCGGCCAGTGAAAATCATTTGGAGCCGAGAAGAATCGATTATTGGGCATCACAAACGCCATCCGTATATTCTGCGGTCGCGCTGGGGGGCGACAAAGGAAGGCAAAGTAATCGCCGCTCAGGTGGAAGTTATTGCTGACTCGGGGGCATATAATTACACCACAAACAAAGTGCTGGGGAATGCGACTTTGATGTGCACAGGCCCGTATGAGATTCCCAACGTTAAGGTTGACAGCTATGCCGTTTATACGAATAATTTGCCCAATGGCGCTTTTAGAGGTTTTGGCGGACCGCAAGGCGCTTTTGCTGCTGAAGGTCAAATGAATAAACTGGCTGAGAAACTGGGGATTGACCCCGTGGAAATTCGCATGCGCAATGTGCTGCATGAAGGCTCACTGCTTTCGGTTGGCACACCTCTGCCGCCCGGTGTGAGTATTCCTCAGGTGATTGAAAAATGCGCTGAGAGAAGCGGGTGGCAAAAAACCCCTCAGGGGTGGAAACGACCGAAACCAGCTCATGTTATACCGGGTAAGTCTCACTTGCGGCGCGGCATCGGTTTTGGCTGTTCTTTCAAAAATGTGGGTTTTTCATTCGGCGCGCCCGAACAATGCTGGGCAACGATTGAATTACACGGCGGCGCTGAAATTGAAAAGGTTGTTTTACGTCATGCAGGGGCAGAGGTTGGCCAGGGTTCGCATACAGTATTTATGCAAATGGCCGCTGATGCGACCGGAGTTCCCATCGATAAGGTGGAGTTAATTGCTTCGGATACGGCCTATACCGAGCAATCAGGCAGCGTTTCAGCTTCGCGAATGACGTTTATGGCCGGTAATTCAATCAGGGGAGCGGCTGAGAAGGCGCTGGAAAAATGGAATATGGAGGAACGGCCGGCAATTGCTACATTCCAATATCGCCCGCCGAGTACCACGCCTTATGATCCTGAAACCGGAAAGTCAGAGCCGAATTTTTCTTATGGCTATGTGGCAGAAGCAGTGGAAGTTGAAGTTGATACGGAAACGGGTCAGATAAAGGTCTGCAATGTCGTTTGCGCTGATGATGTTGGGCGCGCCGTCAACCCGATGCTGGTTCAGGGACAGGTGGAAGGGGCGGTTGTTCAGGCGCATGGCTATGCCGTGATGGAAAACTTTATCCAAAAAGATGGATATGTTCTGACGTCCACGCTTTCCACTTACTTGATTCCCACCGTTCTGGATATCCCTGAAAGAGTTGAATCGGTCATTTTAGAATGCAATGATCCGCTGGGCCCCTGGGGTGTGCGGGGTATGGGTGAAATGCCTTACCTTCCCTATGCGCCGGCGCTTACCGCTGCCGTAAAAGATGCGCTGGGTATTTGGTTCGATGATTTTCCTTTGACGCCCGAACGGGTGTTAAGGGGATTGGGAGTGGTGATGTAGTCTCATGGTGATAGTTATCCGTGGCGGCGGCGATCTGGCCAGCGGCGTGGCAGTGCGTTTATCCCGTTCCGGGTTCAAGGTGGCGATCACTGAATTGCCCCAGCCTCTCGTCGTGCGGCGAACCGTTTCTTTCGCTGAAGCCATCTTTCAGGGCAGCGTCACAATTGAGGGGGTGACCGGTAAACATACCCGAGGCCCGCAAGAGACCAAACAGGTTCTGCAAAGCGGCCAGATTCCTGTTTTGGTTGATCCAAACGCTCAGGCATTGGCTATTTTAAAACCCCAGGTGTTGATCGATGGGCGGATGACCAAACGGCCTCCTGATCTTGGCATGAACGCCGCCCCTCTGGTGATTGGATTGGGGCCGGGCTTTAGCGCCGGAGTCAATTGCCATGCTGCTATCGAAACCAATCGCGGGCATGCCATGGGGCGGGTGCTCTGGCAGGGATCTCCGGAGTCTGATACCGGCATACCAGAAATGGTCGCCGACCGGCGGGAAGAGCGGGTGTTGCGCGCTCCGGCGGATGGTATATTAAAAGCTTATGCAGAAATTGGCGACCATATTGAAGAAGGTCAAAAAGTGGCCGAGGTAGATGGCAAACCAGTTTTGGCGCCATTCAGGGGCGTTTTACGCGGGCTGATTCGCCCGGGCTTTGTGGTCAGAGTGGGTTTGAAAATCGGCGATCTTGATCCGCGCGACGATCCGCTTTATACAACCATGGTTTCAGATAAGTCGTTGGCTGTTGCAGGCGGGGTGCTGGAGGCAATCCTTTCCCGCGCCGATCTGCGACCTTATTTATGGAGTTGAAACGTGCAATTACTACCGGCATTACGCCTTGCTGCGCCATCACGGGTTGCCTTTGCCGGAGCGGGCGGCAAAACGACAGCCATGTTCCAACTGGCGCGCCAGCTGCCGCCCCCGGTTCTGGTTTCGGCGACTGCGCATCTGGCTTGCTGCCAGCTGTCGCAGGCTGATCAGCATTTCTTTGTCCTTGATGAAAATGGACTGGATGTCATTCGTCGGGAAATGCCGCAGGGTGTGTTGTTGTTTACCGGCGAAATGACTGAATCTGATCGTACGGCGGGGTTAGAAGAGGCGCGCCTTGAAGAATTGCGCCGTCTGGCGGACGAAGGCGATTTGCCCTTGCTGATTGAAGCGGATGGTTCGCGCCAGCGTCCCTTTAAGGCGCCAGCAGAATTCGAGCCGCCGATTCCTGCCTGGGTTGATACCGTTATCTATGTTGTCGGGTTATCGGCGCTGGGGCAGGCTTTTACTCCTTATGCAGTTCACCGCTTTGAACAGGTGGCTGCCCTTACCGGATTGAAGATGGGGGATACGATAACGCCTGAAGTGGTGCAAATGGTTTTAACTGATCCGCAAGGCGGCTTGAAAAATATTCCGGCAAGGGCCAGGCGGGTTGTACTGCTCAACCAGGCCGATACTCCGGAACTCCAGGCGCAGGCTTTTGATCTGGCGCGCTCACTGATCCCGCCTTTTGACGCTGCGCTGATTGCAGCTCTTGCCCCTTTTGAGCCTATAGACAGTCCCGATGCTCCGGTTTTTGCGGTGCATGAACCGAATGCAGGTGTATTGCTTGCCGGCGGCGCGTCAGAGCGGATGGGAACACCAAAACAGTTGCTTGAATGGCGGGGAGAGCCGTTCATTCGCCATGCAGCGCGGGCTGGCCTGCGCGCCGGGCTGTCGCCCCTTATCGTTGTAACCGGCGCTTATGCCGGGCAGGTTTCAGCAGCGCTATCGGATATGCCGGTGAAGCTGGTGCACAATCCTGATTGGCAAGCCGGGCAAAGTACTTCGGCGTTGGTTGGGGTGAAAGCGCTGCCTGATAACACCGGTAGTGCAATCTTTTTGCATGCCGACCAACCCCAGGTTCCTGAAAAGCTGTTGCGGGCGCTGGTCGAAGATCACTCGCGTTCGTTGGCGCCGCTGATTGCGCCGCTGGTCAATGACCGGCGAGGGACGCCGGTGCTGTTTGACCGCGTCGCCTTCCCCTATTTTGCGGAAATTAAGGGAGATGTTGGCGGAAAGCCGATTTTTGCGCATTTTCCGATGCGTTATATCCCTTGGCATGATGAAAGCCTGTTACTTGATGTGGATACCCCTGAAGATTACCGGCGATTGCAGGAGATATTGCCATGATTGCTGCACTGTTGTTGGCGGCGGGACAATCCTTGCGTATGGGTACATCCAAGATGACTTTGCCCTGGGGAGAGAAGACTGTAATTGAACAGGCGGCTGTCACCTTACAGCAGGGAGGAATCGAGCGGATTGTGGTGGTGACGGGCGGTCATCGTGAAGAAGTGGAGAAAGCCCTGTCAAATATGAAAGTACAGCTCGTTCATAATCCACACTACGACAATGGGGAGATGCTGGATTCATTTCGCTGCGGGCTGAATGCGCTGCTGGCAATGCCGGAAGTCAAGGCTTGCCTGGTGGCGTTGGGCGATCAGCCGCAAATGCAGGTTGATACTGTTAGCAAAGTGATAACCGCTTATCGATCACAACCAGCGCAATTGATTGTTCCCAGTTATCAGATGCGGCGAGGCCATCCCTGGCTGATGGAACGCGTACTCTGGCAGGAGATGATTTCGCTGCAGCCGCCTGATACACCGCGCAGCTTTTTGAATCGGCATGCCAGTCAGATTACTTATCTTGAAGTCGATACGCCCACAATCCTGGCAGATCTGGATACACCGGAAGAATACGAAAAGCAAAAACCGCGTGGATCGCGGGCTTCTGGTTATTGAAAGAATGAATTAATCGCGGCCTGCAAGACAACGTTGGGATTTTGTGGATCTTCATTAACCGAAATATCTGGCAGAAGGCTGTTATTTCCCTCCGCTAATTTCAAATCAGGAACCCACCAGCGAGCCGAGGTGATATGCAGGCTGGATTTATCGGCTAGATCATAAACCTGCTGGATGGTATTTTTACCGAAGGACGGGCTGCCAATGAGTTTCGCGCGCCCATGCCCTTGCAGCGCCCCGGCAATAATTTCGGAAGCGCTGGCAGTGTTCTGATTGATCAGAACGGCCAGGGGTTCTTCTAGAAATTGACCGCGTTGGGTGACGCGAAAATTTTCGACGGGTTTATCGCGAAATTGCTGTTGGATGACAATACCTTCTTTTAAGAATAGGCGGGCTGTATCAACGCCGGCATTCAGCAGGCCGCCGCCATTATTGCGCAGATCGAGCACAAAATGGGTTGCCCCTTTCGATTTTAAATCTTTAATGGCTGTTGTGATTTCATCCGGCGTTGTGGCCGCGATAATGTTGATCTGGATAACGCCCACGCGCGCGTCATCAGCAGCCAGATTCCAGGTGACTGAGGGCAATTCGACTTCAGCGCGTTTTACAATGAAGGTTTGAGGCGCGTAATTTGGGGCGCGAGCGATGGTGATTTTGACCGGGGTTCCGATTTCACCGCGCACAGCAGCCTGAACCTCGGCCAGTTTGGTTTGGGGGGTGATGTTTAAATCGTCAACACCAATCAGCCTGTCGCCTTCCAATATGCCAGCCTTGGCGGCGGCAGAATCGGGCAGGGGGTACAGAATCAAATGACTTTCGGCGTCAATCTCCAGGTGTACGCCGATGCCGCCGAATTTGCCTTCGAGCTGATTGGTTTGCAGCTCGGCGGCGGCTGGTTCAACCAGAATGGTGTAGGGGTCGTTGTAGGCCTGGAGCATGCCGCGGATCATGCCATGTTCAATGGCAGTTGCAGAGGGCAGGTCATTAAGGGCATGGTCTTTTAGTAACATGTAAGCCTGCTGGAGCACAGGAAATTGGGTTTGTTTTTGCTCCATCCAGACGCGCAGGTAATACCCGCTCAGAAAAGCGGCAGCGACGATCAACACCGCCCAAAGGTAGTAGAGTAAAGCTCGTTTGAGGGGGTGATTAGAATTCATTTTTTACTGTGATTTCTCCTAATGTCCGGTCTTGAATTTGCGGGCTGCTGTCAAACCGCTGCACTGGGTAATGGGGGAAGGCAGATCATTGCAGGCGTTCACCCGCCACTGGTAACTGGTGTTGGGCAACAGATTACTGGCTGGAGTATAATTCACCAGGGCCGATTCGTCGAAGATCGTTGCCAGGTCAATCCACGATCCGCCGGCCGGCTTGACTTGCAATATATAATGATCTACCGGCCAGGTTGCTTTGGGGTTCTTCCAGCGGAAAGTCGGTTTGAGCTGCTGGTTCTTGGCGTTGTTGGCGGGCAGCTTTAACTGCGGCTTGGCGGGCGGGTAAGGCGGCGTGAATGTGAAGACTGTCGATTCTTTCCATGCGCCGCCAACCAGAGCTTGTATCTTCCATTGATAAACTTTATGCTGTTGGATTTTTAGTTTGTAATTCGTCTGGCTGGCCTTACGGGTTGCGGCCGTTTTCCAACTCGTTCCACCGTTGGTTGAAACAAGCACTTTGTACTTGGTTGCTCCTGTCACTGCATCCCAATCCAGCAGCGCCGATTTTCCTGGCATGGGGATGTTACTGGCATGGGTAGGCGCTGTCAGGTGCACGGGTGATTGGACAAAATTCAGATCGGTCAGATCAGAAACGCCCAGGTCAACATCGTATGATGCCGGGATGAAGCTATAAACCTCATTTGAAGGCGTGAGCGAATAAGCATCGGGAGGTATCTCATTGAATTCGTAAGCGCCGTTTACGATGGTGGTTGCCGTTTCACCGAGCGGGTTGAGGGTGAGCTCGATACCAACCATGCCCGTACCGGATTCATCTGTGATGCGACCGGAGATATTTTTCCTTGATTTGTAAATATACATTCCGCCGTCGTTGCAGCCGCTGAAAATCGCGCCGCCTGAAGCGAGGATGCCGGCGTCGCAATATGGAACGGCAATGTTGATCGAGTCGGCCAGAGTCGGGTTGGAGGGCTTTGATACATCGATTGCCAACATGGATGTGCGATCGTTAATATAAGCATAACCGCCCTCTACAGAAACGCTGGCGGCATAGCCGGGCGTGTCATATCTGCCCCGGTACACCGGGCGCAGTTGATCGCTGGCGATGGTGTAGATGCTCAAGCCGGAATTACCATCAGCCACATAGAGGGTATTATTATTGATAGCAATATCCTTGGCTTCCGAGCCTGTCGCTGTATAAACTGGCGTGGCCGGCGCAGCCGGATTGGTGATATCGATCGCGGCAATGCCGTTACTGCCGTCTGCCACATAGGCGGTGTTCTGGTTGACAACAATCGCTTGCCCTGCATCGCTCAGGTCAATCGCAGCAGGTGCCGGAATACTGGCCGGGTTGGAAACATCAAAGGAATAAAATTTTCCGTTACCTCCACTGACGCCATAGACGCGGTTGTTTGCATAAACGATATCTTTAAGGGCTTCTGTTGTGTCATACCCTCCGGTTTTGGCAGGGTTGCCAATGTCAGTAATATCTAAGACCAACAACCCTTTCTCATTGTTTGCCAGATAGACGTAGTTGCCGTTGACCGCAATTGAAAAAACGGCATCGACCTCGGCGGGGTCGCTGTATGGATTGCCAGGGGCAAACGGGTTTAAATTGTTGATATCCAGAATTGCCAGGCCGTTCATTCTGTCGGCGACGAATAAATAATCATCTTTTCTGACGAAATTTTGCGGATTCCCTGGAGAATTAAGCACATATTTATAATCGTATGCGCTGGCGGCAGGATCCACATCGAAGATACGCAGGCCGCCATCTCCCCCCGCCACGTAAGCGTATCCACTGGAAATCGTCACCCGTTCGGGATAGCACTGAACTGTACTGCATGCCACGCTCTTTACGTGGCTGGGATTGCTGGCAGTGGAGATATCAAAAATATCAAAACCGTCTGCATAATCGGCGAGATAGAGCGCGCTTCCTGATATCGTTACACCTTTGGCAGAATTGACCCCAGATGAGGAACCATCCGTATCCACTCGAAGCATGCTGGCGGTATTGATGGTGGCAAGATCTTCATAATTTGCCACATAAGCGTAGCTGCCGGAGATTGCCACACCGTAGGCGATACCGCTCGGGTTATCCCAAGCGCTGACGAAGGTGGGATTGGATAGGGGGGCCGAGGTGATATCGAGCTTGACCAGGCCGGCTTCGCCATAGGCTGCGTATGCATAGCTGCCAGAGGCCGCCGCGCCGTAAACGATATCATCTCCATTGTCGTAAACGCCGGCATCTTGGATGTTGCCTGTGTCGGTGATGTCGATGCGGCGGAGGCCATCTCTGCCGCAGGCTACCAGGGCATAATCGTAACCTGGAACAGCCGCGATCGCCACATCGCGGGCAACACCGATATTCGTCAGTGAACTAACGCGGGTGAGATTGCTGGGTGTGGATACGTCGTAAATGTAAAAACCGGCTGAACCGGCCGCTACCAGGACCTGGTCATTAAAGATTGCCACCCCATAGATCAGATCGGTGAAAGGCACAGTCGAACTAAGCCTGTTAGGATTGGCGAGGTCGCTGATGTCGTAAACAACCAGGCGCGGGCCTGCACCAACATAAGCATAATTGCCGTTGATGGCCACCGCTCGCGTCGATCCGCCGAATTGGTTGGCCAGCGCAAGATCAATTGCCCCTGCGCCGCGCTGCGAGAAATCATCTTGCGCTATTGCCGGCATTGAAGATGGGATCAGCAAAGCAAACGCGATCATCCAGATTACAATTCGCTTGAACATAGACCCTCCCAAATATTAACCAATGAATATCAATTCGTTTATTATTGGAATAACCGGCCGGCTTAATCCGTTTTTTGCAAGATCAATCAGCCTCGAAATTGCAACCCCATGTAGCAAATTGTTGTAGATGTAATTATTATAGCCCTGTGTGGATCATCTGCACAAGAGGAGAAGTTTAAAAGCGATCTGGCTGATGATGAAGGTTTTCCCAATTTTCCTGCAAATACGTTATAATGTGAACATCATCTTGTATGAGGAAGGAGAACAAGTGGCGTAAATTGATAGGCGAATAACGGGAATAACAGCGCATGGCCTTGCGAAAGAAAAACAGGCAAGGTGACGAGGATGAGGGTTCCCCATCGCGGGGTGGGGTTAACCGGCAAAGCCAGCAGGCTGCCAGTCTGAGGCGCCGGGAAAATCGAAAGATCAGCGGAAGCCCTCCGGGTACAGTTCAAGGTGGATGATGAACGACCTGCTAAATTCCCTTTTGAAACAATTGAAGGCGGAAACCGGTCATCTTTTGATGGATGAGTTTCCATCGAATTCACCCCTGGAATGGTGTGTCTCATTCGTTATGCGAGTAGTACGAAGACTCACTTGGGATGAATTATCTTATACTCTGAATACTTTATGGAGGAATACTTCATGTGCGGTATCGTTGGTTACATTGGAGAACGTGACGCAACATCGATTATTTTGAACGGTCTGAAAAAGTTGGAATACCGCGGTTACGATTCGGCGGGCCTGGCAATCCTTGAAAACAGCCACATCGAGATCCGGCGGGACGCCGGTAAACTGGAACACCTGGCTTCGCTGGTAGCAACGACCCCACTGCATGGCAAGGTGGGAATCGGACACACCCGCTGGGCGACTCACGGCGAGCCGAATGCCCGCAACGCTCACCCGCATATCGGCAATACCGGTGACGTTGTGGTGGTGCATAACGGGATCGTGGAAAATTATCTGGAATTACGCGAAGAACTGGCCGCCGAGGGAGCCGATTTCCATTCCGATACCGATACGGAAACGATTGTCCACCTGGTGGAACGTTACATGGCGGCCAGCGGCGGGCTGATCGAAGCGGCGCGTCTGGCGCTGCGCCAGCTCAAGGGGGCGCATGGGGTGGTGTTAATGTCGTCTCTGGAACCGGATAAGATCGTGGCGGCGCGCATCGGCAATGCTGGCGGGGTGGTTGTCGGATTGGGTGAAGGTGAAAATTTCATTGCTTCGGATATACCGGCGATTCTGGAACATACCCGGCGGATGATCTTTTTAGAGTCGGGGCAGATGGCGGTGGTTTCGAAGACGGATATCCGCGTGCAGACGCTGGAAGGTAAACCGGTCCAGCCGCAGGTACATTCGGTGGCCTGGGACCCGGTTTCAGCGGAGAAGGGCGAGTACCGCCACTTTATGCAGAAGGAAATTCACGAGCAGGTGCGCTCGCTGACTGATACGCTGGCGGGACGGGTCGATTTCGATGAGGGTAAAATCCGCCTGGCGCAGCTCAATTTGACGCCCGAACTGGCGCGACGCATCCAGAAGATCACCATCACGGCTTGCGGGACGGCGGGACATGCCGGGATGGTAGGCAAGATGTTAATCGAGCGGATAGCCCGGCTTCCGGTGGAAGTGGATATTGCTTCGGAATTTCGCTACCGCGACCCAATTGTGGATGAGAACACAGTCGTACTGGCGATCAGCCAGTCGGGCGAAACGGCGGATACCCTGGCGGCGATGGAAGAAGCGCGCAAGAAGGGAGCCGTCCTGTGGTCAATTGTGAATGCGATCGGCTCGCAAGCGATGCGTATAGCCGATGGATATATCTCGATGCAGACCGGGCCCGAAGTCGGCGTGGCTTCGACCAAGGCGTTCACCGCGCCGCTGGTTGATCTTTATATGCTGGCAATTTTGCTGGGCGATCTGCGCGGAACGCTCAAGCCGGACGATCGCAAAGCCCTGGTGTCTGATTTGCGCCTGATCCCTGATCTGGTCGGACGCTGCCTTGACCGCGAAAACGAGGTGCAGGCCATTGCGCGGGAGTTGAAGTGGATCCGCAACTGCCTGTACCTGGGGAGGGGCATTAATATGCCTATTGCTTATGAAGGGGCGCTCAAGCTCAAGGAAATCTCATATATTCACGCCGAGGCTTATCCGGCGGGTGAGATGAAGCACGGCCCGATTGCCTTGATCGACCGCGATATGCCGGTGGTGGCGTTAGCGCCGCGCGATCCGTGGTATGAAAAGATGATCAGTCAGATCGAGCAGGCCAAGGCGCGCGGCGGAGCGGTGGTGGCGGTGGCTACCGAGGGCGACGAACGCATCCCAACTCTGGCCGATTACGTGCTGTGGGTGCCTGAAACGCCGTGGATGCTTTCACCGGTAGCAACGGTGATCCCCCTGCAATTACTGGCGTATTTCATTGCCTCCCTGCGCGGGTTGGATGTTGACCAGCCGCGCAACCTGGCCAAGAGCGTGACCGTGGAATAAAACCTGCTTTGGGCGCCTTTCAAAGTGGTATTTGGGAATAATGAGATCACGCGATTATTGAGGACATCACGAGCTGGCTGTACCGTTGGCGGAGAAGGTTAACAAAAAGAGATCCCAAAGGAATAGAGGGAAAAACCTGCAGACTGCATCGGGTACGCCAACCAATGTGGTGGGGCAGTACGAGTGCGGTGATCAGGGTCGTTGCATCTAAATAACGTGAATTCGGGTGTAGAAAAATTTACCCGTTTTTGTCACTGCGAGCCCTCTTTGAGGGCGAAGCAGTCTCTCTTATCCCATGAAAGAGATTGCTTACCCTTCGGGTACGATGTCAGTCGCTTAGCGTAGCTGCGGTGATTGACTTAACCAAAAAATTATCCTACAATATTTATGGATAAGATAATCGATAAAGGTATGGGCGTTTATTTGGTTTAATCCACCTCCGATTCGTTGAATCCCACGTGGATAGACGAACGATACGGTGGGGGGAGTAATCCCCTTGCCCGCCAGTGCGCAAAGGAGGAAATGATTCGGTTCAGCCGGTCAATTCACTTTTGCGTTTTTTAATTTAAATGGGGAACAAGGATTGACTGGCATTCGGAAAAGGAGGTATAAGCGAAAATTGACCAAAGAAATTGCTTTTCCGTTTTTTCCCGTTTGCGTTTCTAAAGACGATATCTAATCTTCAGGAGGATACAAAAATGTGGTTCATTAGGATTAATATGACCAAGCAAACGGCGACGGTTGATCCAGCGCCTGCTGCTTACAAATACCTTGCAGGACGAGCGGCTACATCAACACTTGTCGCAGAAGAAGTCCCCCCTTTATGTCATCCCCTTGGCCCAAATAATAAGCTTGTTTTTTCGCCGGGTATTGTTACAGGGACAAGCGCGCCGACTTCATCGCGCATCTCTGTCGGTGGAAAATCGCCGCTTACAGGCGGCATCAAGGAGGCCAATGCGGGTACTTCCTGGGGCTCCGATCTGGCAATGTTGGGGGTAAGGGCTTTAGTCGTGGAGGGAAAACCGGCAGAAAAAGGCAAATATTGGGGCGCTTATGTGACCTGGGATGGCAGCAAGCCTAAGGTGGAATTCTTTGACGCTACTGAATACAGCGGTAAAATGTTGCCGGATGTTTTTCCCAGCATCTATAAAAAATTTGGTGATAAGGTATCAGTTTGCAGCGTAGGGACAGTGGGCGAGTTTGGTTACGCTAATTCTGGCGTAGCCTTCAACGATATGGAAAAACGTCCTACGCGCTATGCCGGTCGCGGCGGTTTGGGCGCTGTGATGGCTTCCAAAGGGTTAAAGTTTATCGTCTTAAATCGTGAGGGCGCTCCTGGAGTGGAGATAGTCGATAAGTCATTATTCGACGAAGGCCGCAAGAAGATGATCGATGGACTGCACACTCACGCCATTACCAAACCGAAGGGTGGCCTGAATTCCTTTGGGACGGCTGTGTTGATCAACATTTTGAATGAAGCGGGCGGCTTACCTACCCGCAATTTCTCCAGCGGACGCTTCGAAGGTGCAGCCAAGATTGCCGGTGAGGCGATTTTTGAAGGAGTCAAACAACGCCTGGGTAAGGAAACGTATAATCATGCCTGCAGTCCCGGTTGTATCATTCAATGCTCCAATACCTGGTATAAAAAAGATGGAACTGAGCATGCGTCCTGTGTTGAATATGAATCCGATTGGGCGTTTGGTGCAGACTGCGGAATCGATAGCCTTGACGACATCGCGGAACTGATTCGTTTGTGCAATGCGTATGGTTTGGATACCATTGAGACGGGCGTTACGATTGGCGTTGCTATGGAAGCCGGAGTAATTCCGTTCGGCGATGGTAAGGGCGCTATTAATCTTGTGCATGAAATGGGTAAAGGCTCTCCGCAAGGACGTGTTCTGGGTAGCGGCACCAGCGGCGCCGGGAAAGCATACGGTGTAACCCGAGTGCCTGCCGTCAAGGGACAGGGAATGCCAGCTTATGAACCACGTGCGGTCAAAGGTATTGGAATTACCTATATGACCAGTACGATGGGCGCCGATCACACTGCCGGGTATACAATCGCTCCAGAAATCCTTGGCGTTATGGGCAAACAAGACCCACTGAGCCCTGAGGGGAAAGCTGCTTTGAGCCGGGCTTTCCAGGCAACAACTGCCTTCATCGATTCATCTGGTCATTGCCTGTTTGTCGCCTTTGCTATTCTGGATATTGCTACCGCTTATCAGGGTATGATTGATGAAGCGAATGGCGTGTTGGGCACCAAGTGGACTGCGGATGATATCCTTAAATATGGCGCCGATGTTTTGAAGAAGGAGCGCGCCTTTAACGAAGCTGCCGGTATCGCGAAGGAAGCCGACCGGGCGCCGGAGTTCATGAAAACCGAACCTCTGCCCCCGCACAATCAAACCTTCGACGTTCCAGATAGCGCTCTGGATTCCGTTTACGGCGAACTATAATACTTACTTTTAACCGGGTATTTGCTCCATGTGCTGGGGTAAATACCCGGTTAGTTAATTAATCCAAGTTACCGTGGCAATCTCGGATTTTGATGTTGAGACTGCTTTGTCGGGCAAAAAGCGCTCTTCTCGCAGTAACAAACGCAGAGATGCCTGTAAAGTAGCAACTTGAGTTAATTACAATTATTTTGCTATCGATGGAAAGCAGAAACAGGTATCCAGATATACACTTGGGAATGTAAGGGACAAATCTTTAGCCGATATCTGGATGTCGGAGGAATATACGCGGTTCCGCAGTGAAGTTAATGCCTATTATTTCCCATCATGCCCGGATTGCGACTTGCGCGAAACCTGCGATTTGCGAGAGCGCAACGAGGGTTGTTGGGGCTGGAATCCTTCTTGCGCCGATTGTTTGTGGTCTCAGGATATTATTCGTTGTCCGTGAGGGAATATGAAAGTCCATGTCAAACTTTTTGCTACACTGGCTCGATTCTCTCCTGGTGGTTTGGCTGGTACACCATTTGATGTGGATCTTGTCGACGGAGCAACAATTGCAGATTTGGCAGAACAATTGAAATTACCCAAAGACGAGATGAAAGTTTCTTTTGTCAACGCACGGATCCGAGATTCTGATTGGGTCCTGCAGCCTGATGATGAGGTGGGATTTTTCCCCCCAGTGGGAGGTGGATGAAATGAATGACATTGTTGTCGATGTATGGCTTTATGGTGAATTGGGACGTTATGGCGGCAATCCTGATGAGACGGTGTATGCCAATATTAAAGTAAAATTGCCAGAAGCGGCGACTATTCGGGATTTATTAGATTTCCTGAAAATGCCTACTGAAGAGCGCGGAATTACTTTTATAAACGGCGATTTAAGCGCCATGCCAGGTTTGCAACCAGACCTGACTCATATCTTGCATGATGGCGACCGGGTGGCTTTCTTTCACCTGCGCAGTATGTGGCCTTTTCAATACCGGCATGGGGTTGCCATGATTGGCGAGATGGCTGACGCGATGGCAAAGAGCAAAGATCAAGGCCTTCACCATACTTATAAGTAAGATATTGATCTTAATTCTTCCCTTTCGTATCAAGCGATTGAGAAAATTCCTTTCCTGAAATCAGATGAATGGCGCTGGCTTTAAATACTGCCATGACTTCTTTCCCATTCTCTAAATTCATCTCATCTGCTGATAACCTGGTTACTAAAGCAGTTAATTTGAAACCAGATTCCAGTTGGACGCGTATAAAGGGGCCGTGGTTTATCATTTGAGTAATTCGACATACCACATGGTTTCGCGCTGTGGATATTGGTATCTCATGCGTCATATTATATAAAGTAATATCTTCTGGTCGAAGACAAACGTAAACCCGGGTTCCTTTTTCAACATTACCCAGAGCTTCTAATATTGAGTGGTCTGCTTGTATCTCTAATAATTCTTGATTTTTATTCACCACCAGGCCGGGAATAATGTTATCTACCCCCATGAATTCAGCGACTTGAGGGGTTGCCGGGTGAGAGAAAATATCTTGCGTATAACTCAACTGGTGAATTCTTCCATCAAAGAGAACCGCTGCACGATCGCCGATTGTTAATGCCTCTTCAAAATCGTGAGTTACATAGATGCATGTTTGGCTGGTCTTTGAAAATATATTTCGAAGATCATCCAATAGCTCTTGCCGAGTCGGGGTGTCCAGTGAACTGAAAGGTTCATCCATTAATATCAATTCGGTTTCAAGGCAAAATGCCCTCGCCAGAC
The DNA here is from genome assembly GCA_964503685.1 of uncultured Anaerolineaceae bacterium. Lineage (GTDB taxonomy): Bacteria > Chloroflexota > Anaerolineae > Anaerolineales > Anaerolineaceae > CAZDAW01. The sequence continues at coordinate 58,938 of CAZDAW010000001.1, forward strand.
TGACTCGTTGAGCTTCTCCCCCAGAGAGACTTTTGGCGTGTCGTTTAGCGATCGGTAATATGTGCAATTGGTTCATCCAAAAATGCACTCGTTGCCTGATTTCGTTGTCATCCAAATTTCTAAATTTCAGTCCACAGGCAATATTGTTTTCGACAGTATCATTCAACAATAATGGAGATTGAAATATAGTGCTCACTTTTCTGCGATAACTCAGATCGGATAAACCTTTAAATTTTGAGAAATTTACTGACCCATGTGCAGGTTTTTTAAGTCCGGCTGCAACTTGCAGCAGTGTACTTTTCCCTGCACCATTTGGGCCAAGCAGGACCAAAACCTCCCCTTGTTCAACGAACAATTCGGGAATATCAAGAATGACTGTATTGTCCATCCGAACGATAATATTGTGCAGTTCAAGAAGAGTTGTCATCTGGCTACTTTCTGTGTTGTTGGATTGTGGTTAAACAGAGGTTTACCAGGAATGCGATGACAAGCAAAATAATACTGAGTCCGATGGCAGATGCAAATAATCCGCGACTTGTTTCAAGAACAATTGCGGTCGTGAGGACACGGGTAGATCCCTCCAAATTGCCTCCAACCATCATGGATGCGCCGACTTCTGAAATAACACTGCCAAAAGCGGCAATTAAGGCAGCAATCAGTGGTAAACGCGCTTCCTTCCATAACGTCAGGACCATTTGAATATTGGAAGCTCCCAGGCCTAACAATTGAGTCTGTAATTGCGGGTCCAACTGTTGTAAAGCTGAGAGGGTTAAGCCGGATACCATAGGAAATGCAATCAACACCTGGGCAATAACAATGGCTGTTGGCGTATAGATCAGGTGTAAAAAACCTAAAGGACCATTTCTCCATAAAAAAATGGATACTATCAGGCCGACTACAACGGGTGGTAATGCCATCCCGGTATTGATTAGACTTATCCAAAATTTTCTGGTAGGAAATTTTACCAAAGCGAGAAAAGTACCCAACGGTAATCCCAATATTAGGCTGATCAGGGTTGCCATTCCTGATACTTGTAAAGAAAGCAGGGTGATCTGAATTACTTCCGGGTCACCCTGTATCAATAATTGAATGGCTTTGAAAATCCCATCAATAATGTTTTGCATATCAAATTATTTTACTTCATCCTCAGCTTTTCCAGCGTCTGCAATAAACAAAGCTTCTCCAACCGTATCAACGCCAAATTTAGAAATGAGTTTTTGCGTATCGGGCGAAATCATCCAATCCGCAAAAGCCTTCGCGCCTTCATAGTTCATATTTGGCCACAAGTCAGGGTTAACCGTAATAACATGGTAAATGTTCAAGAGCGCTTTATCCCCTTCAGCAAGAATAGTTAGTTCCAAAGAATTTTTCATTGATGCAAAAGTTGCCCGGTCTGTTAATGTGTAGCCAGCCTTTTCTGAAGCAATGCGTAATGTATCTCCCATCCCCTGCCCAGTTTTAATGTACCAATCACCTTCCGGTGTGATTCCTGCGGCATTCCATAGTTTTAGTTCTGTTTTATTCGTCCCAGAATCATCTCCCCTGGATATAAAGACTGATCCTGAGTTCGCAAGTGTGGTAAAAACATCTGTTATTTTTTCGCTATTGGCAATCTTAGCCGGGTCATTTGCTGGACCTACAATGACAAAATCATTATGCATGACCAGGTATCTATCTTTGCCATAGCCGCCTTCCATATATTCTTTTTCGGATGAGGGTGCATGAACGAGCAGCACATCGGCATTACCTTCCTTTCCCATTTGAAGCGCCTGACCAGTTCCGACCGCAACCATCTTTACAGTATAGCCAGTTTGCTTCTCGAATAAGGGCAGCAGAACATCCAGTAAACCTGAATCGCGGGTGCTGGTGGTTGTTGCCAGGATAATTTCAGTATCTGAAAGGGATTTTGCCGGCCGAGCAGTACAAGCGGACAACAGCATACATAAACTGAAAAGAATATTTACGAATAGGCGCATTGATATTTTCATTTTTCTCCCTGTGATTCGGAATCATTTAATGATATGGATGGCGTTGAGAGCTTTGGTCAGTATTTAATTCTCAAAAAGGCAGACCCGATTGTATTATAGTATGGTTACAATTATACAGATGTTCTTCTTGTTTTTCAAGGCAAACTTGTAAGGAGATATTATTGGTGATTTGAAAATCAGTTCTACATTGAGATGATTTCGTTTCTAAGACCGTTCAAATCCATGAATATGAGCAAATCACGCTTGAGGCTGTGGACGAAGAGCATAAAGCTCTTAAATACTATACCCATTGGATTAAGAGATGCCTTGAAAAAAATAGCCGAACTTGTCCACCTCATCATCTCAAAAAAACGCCCCGGCGATCATTTCCCCAAGTACTTCGCTGTACTGGCCTTACCTTAACTGTACAGCAGGCTTTGAGAATTTACCAGAAACGCTGGGCTGTAGAAGTCGATAACACCTGTTTGAAAAATGCCCTGGGCTTAGGCGATTTCCGCCTGCAATCTTTTGCACAACCCAAACAGGTTCATGGAGATGGTAGTCTCTGGTTTAACTGTCGGCCGTGCGATGACCAGTACGATGGTTACCACGTTATTGATGGCTTATGTCTCCGGTTTCATTGCATTATTGATGGTTTTTCTATCCAAGGGAATTTCACCGGTGCAAATGATAAATACAGGTCTTCTTTCATCCGAGATATTGAGAACATTGGTCGGTTCATTTGGCCTGGTGACTGTCGCGCCTTTTACAGCATTGGTAGGGGGAGTGGTCTATACACGACCCTGGTTACTGGCTAATCGGCCAAAATCGAATTTTGCCTGATAGAACAATGGCGACTAAATAAGATATCCAATACCGGCTGCCAACAATATCTGACAGCCGGTTCATCATTTCTGATGTTGTCCATTGTGGGCAAATACGATATAATAAATCTAATAACCATGTTTTTTTAATTTACTGATACAATAGTTAGTAACAATGAATTGCAATCATGCTCTCATTTTTATGGGATCTAAAAAATGTCATCCGATGCAATAGAGAGTGTTTCATGGCTGGAGCGCGAACATCGGGTAGCGGTTAGTTTGCGTGAAACACTGCGCATACTAAATTCCGACAAATCTCTGGATAATATACTGAAATTCATTGTTCACCAGGCGCATGAATTATTATCTGCGCAGGCAGTTGCGATTTATTGTCCTTCCGGTCAGAAAGGGTTGCTTCAGATTCAGGCTCAAGAGGGGTTAAGTGATGATTATGTCCGCGAAGCGTGCATTCCCCTGGGGATGTTAGCGACGGGTTATGCAACTTTAACACGCAACCCGGTTTCGATTCCGAATATAAAAAAATGTCTTGAACAGCGGAACTTGCCGCTTGATGATGAACGCGAAGCCATTCTTGTTCGCCTTTCCCGGCAGTATCAGGCGCTTATTGCTGTTCCCCTTATTTTTTCTAAAGGGGAAGTCTATGGCGCGCTGGACCTCTATTTCGATTCTCCGCGTGAATTTAGCGAAGAGGATATTGCGCTTGCACGAGCTTACAGTGATCAGGCCATACTGGCGATCGAAAATGCACGCTTGAGCAAGCGCCTGGAACAAGCCGCAATCACTTCAGAGAGGGATCGGCTGGCGCGTGATTTGCATGATACGGTCACGCAAACATTATTTTCGGCTTCTTTGATCGCTGATGTACTGCCCGTTTTATGGGAGCAGGATCGAAAAACCGGTCAGCTTGCTTTGAATGAGGTGCGTCAACTTTCACGCGGCGCATTGGCAGAGATGCGGACGTTATTATATGAGTTACGCCCTTCTGCCTTGATCTCAGCCGATGTGAATACATTGATACAGCAAATGGTTGATGCATTTAACAGCCGGACGCATATCGATATTCAATGTAAGGCAGAAAAAATAGAATGTCCTATGCCGGCAGATGTTAAGATAGCTCTTTACCGGATTACACAAGAACTTTTAACGAATATTGAAAAGCATGCTCGGGCCACTTCTGTTGAAATCCAATTTGGGTTTCAAGAACCAGGTTCAATGTATATACGCTCCGGCTTGCACTGCAGGGCCTGTCATAATTGTGTGCGTATCATGGTTTCAGATAATGGTTGCGGATTTGATTTGAAATCAGTGACCTCTGATCACATGGGACTACGTATTATTCGCGAGCGCGCCGAAGGAATCGGCGCAAACTTAACTATCCAAAGCTCCCCAAATCAGGGAACACAGGTCGAATTAATATGGTAATCTGGTTGCATCGGGGTTAGAAAAATGATAGAACGTATCCGTGTATTCATTGTAGATGATCATGCTGTTGTGCGTGGAGGATTACGCCTTTTTATGATGGCATTCCCCGATTTGGAACTGGTTGGAGAAGCTTCAAATGGAGAAGAAGCAGTTCGCTTATGTAAGGATATACGTCCGGATGTTATTTTAATGGACCTGATGATGCCAGTTATGAACGGCGTGGAGGCGATTCGCGCTATTCGACGCCTGCTGCCTGAAACGCAGATCATAGCATTAACCAGCTTTCCTGACGAGCAGCTTGTTCAGGATGCCTTAAAAGCAGGGGCAATCGGTTATATGTTGAAGAATGCCCAGGCAACAGAACTCGCCGACGCTGTTCGCGCGGCGCGCGGCGGCAAATCTACCCTTGCGCCTGAGGCGGCTACGGCTTTGGTGCGGCATGCCAGTGATAGCGTTTTGCATCAGGCCCTGACAGACCGGGAATGGGAAGTTTATCGCCTGTTGCTGGCAGGCAAAAAGAATGCCGAAATTGCCAGCGAACTGGTTGTTGAAATTTCTACAGTTAAGTATCACGTAAGCCAGATACTTTCCAAGCTGGGCGTCAAGAGCCGTTCTGAGGCAATCGCATACGGCGTTCAACACCATCTGGTTGGTTCCAGTCATCCGAATTCGGGTTCCCCCGTCTAAAGAATAGTCCAGGTAGAAAAGTTTTATACTTTCGTCCAGATTCCGCATAGACTTTATCTGGATGCTTTATAAATTTGCGCTGCCTATAATAAGAGTATGTGAAAAGTGGTTTGTTGCTTGATAACTCTTAAACAGGAGGCAAATTTATGACGAAGGTGTTGATGATACACCCTGATAAATGCACCGGCTGCAAAAATTGCGTGCTGGCCTGCGTTTATTCACATGAGGGTGAGTTCCGTCCATCGGCTACTCGCATTCATGTGTTTAACTGGGAACGCGAGCAATTCTCGGTCCCAATGATGTGCCAGCAATGTGATGACGCGCCCTGCGTTACCGTATGCCCAACAGGAGCCATGCACCGCGCGGCTGGTTCTACCCTTGTGGAATACGACCAGAACAAATGCATTCGCTGCCGTATGTGTGTTCAGGCCTGTCCGTTTGGCAATGCGACCTATGATGCGGCAACGAATAAAATATTGAAATGCGATACCTGCGCGGGCGCCCCGGAATGTGTTGAAGCCTGCCCGAATAATGCGTTGGAATATGTGGATGATACTGTTTCCACTCGTTCACGTAAAAAAGCTTTTGCCAACAAATTTAAAGAAGCGTTCCAGGAGGTGGCATAATGTTTGCCTGGAAGGGTACAATCATTCGCGTTAATTTAACAAGCGGAAAGATTAGCAAAGAGCCGTTGGATCCAAAACTGGCCCAGATGTTTATCGGCGCGCGTGGCCTGGCGGCAAAAATGTTGTTTGATGAAGTTGACGCCAAGATCGACCCGCTATCGCCGGCTAATAAATTATTCTTTGCTACAGGGCCGCTCACCGGCACCTTCGCTCCGTCAATGGGCCGTTATGATGTGGTCTGCAAAAGCCCGTTAACCGGCGCCATTGCGGCCTCTAACTCAGGCGGCTCTTTTGGTCCGGAATTAAAATACGCCGGCTATGACATGGTTATTTTTGAAGGCAAGGCAGCCAAACCGGTTTATTTGTGGATTAAAGATGACCTGGTTGAACTGCGTGACGCCAGCGCGTTGTGGGGTAAAGAAGTGCCCGAAACGACCGATATGATCCGCGCTGAAACCGATGAAGAAGCTAAGGTGGCATGCATTGGCCCAGCAGGAGAAAAACTTTCGCTGATCGCCTGCGTATTGAATGAAATGGGGCGCGCGGCGGGCCGCTCCGGTGTGGGCGCCGTAATGGGTTCCAAGAATCTTAAGGCAGTTGCTGTGGTCGGCACCGGGAGCGTGAAGATTGGCAACAAAGAAGCCTTTGAAGCGGCGCAGAAGGATGCTGCTAACAAGATTAAATCTCACCCGGTTGGCGGCACCGGCTTAAAAGCCTATGGCACCAATGTATTAGTTAATATTCTCAATAGCGTTGGCTCATTACCCACCAACAACTTCAACGATGGCTATTTCCCCACGGCTGATAAAGTGGGCGGCGAATCGCTGGCTAAAAATAACCTGCTTCGCCCGCGTGGATGTTTTTCCTGCGTTATCGAGTGCGGCCGCGCGACCAAGGTGACCAATCCGAAATTCGCTGGTGAAGGAGAGGGTCCCGAATATGAAACTGCATGGGGCTTCGGGCCGGACTGCGGTATAGATAATCTGGATGCGGTTATTAAAGCCAATTACCTCTGCAACGAGCTGGGATTGGATACCATTTCTACTGCAACCACCATTGCATGTGCGATGGATATGTATGAGCACGGCATCATCACGCTTAAAGACACCGGTGGTATTCCAATCAATTTTGGCAATGCTGAAGTGATGGTCGAACTCGTAAAAATGATAGGCAACCGTGAAGGGTTTGGCGATAAGATGGCGGATGGCTCTTACCGTCTGGCGTCTGCCTATGGCCACCCGGAATATTCGATGTCGGTAAAGAAGCAGGAAATGCCGGCTTATGACCCGCGCGGCGTTCAAGGCATCGGTTTGCATTATGCCACCAGCAACCGCGGCGGCTGCCATGTCCGTGGCTACACCATTTCGGTCGAAGTTCTGGGAAACCCGGTGAAAATGGATCAGCATACAATCGAAGGTAAACCTGAACTGGTTATCACTTTCCAGAATCTGACTGCTGCGCTGGATTCGACTGGCGCTTGCCTGTTCAGCACATTCGGTATTGGCGGCGATGAGCTGGCTGCATTACTGAGCGGCGCAACCGGAATCAATTACTCGACGGAAGATTTCATGAAGGCCGGCGATCGTATCTGGAACCTGGAACGTGTTTGGAACCTTAAAGCTGGATTGAGCGGCAATGATGATGTTCTCCCCGATCGTTTGATGAAGGAACCGATCAAGAGTGGGCCTTCGAAAGGTGAGATCAGTCATCTCAACGAGATGCTGCCCAAATATTACACGCTGCGCGGCTGGGATAAGAAGGGCGCTCCAACTGAGGAAAAACTTAAATCCCTGGAACTCGCCTGATGAAATAATGTTTGTGAAACAATAAAGCGTTTTCGCAACCCCTCGACTGATTTTTACCAGGAGAGGGGTTGCAATTGAAGAAGGCTGAAGAACTGACCGGTTATGAAGATTCAATACTTTGCTTATTTGAGGGACTGCACACATTTAGCAGAGGAGCAATACACAGCTCCTGCCCCCACGTTACGGTTTCTATTAAATGACTTGTGCCGCCGGTATGGCCAGGGATTCAGCAAATGGTTACTCACTGAGGAAGGCGAGTTAAGTGATATTGCCATTATTTTGGTGAATGGCAATGATGTGCGTCACAGCGGAAGATTAGAGACAAAACTTTCCCCGGATGACACAGTTTGTATTTTCCCACCGGTTGCCGGTGGATGAGATTGATTGGGTTGTAAAAATTTGAATTTTTTGGGAGCGCACCGTGGAAACTTTGGTTGTTATCCCTGTTGCTGCACTGCTATTGGGAATATTGGTACAATTATTGCTTGGGCGAACGCTTGATCAGTCTGGAAAAGGCTGGCTGGCGTTTGTTTTTTGTCTTGTTGGGCTTGCCAGTGTCCTGGCTTTGATACCTGCCATTCAGGATGGCAACTCAGTGGATGTACTCTTAGCCGATTGGGATCGGGGGATTTCACTGGCTTTTCACGTGGATGGCCTGAGTATTATTTTCGCTTTGATGGCCACAGGAATTGGCGCAGCCATTCTGTTGTATTGCACACGCTATATGGCGCATGAAGAAGGAACCACGCGTTTTTATGCGTTGATGTTATTGTTTATTGCCGGGCTGGTCGGTCTGGTTTTTTCGGACAATTTGTTAGTAGCCTATATCTTTTGGGAAGTTATTGGTTTATGTTCTTACTTTTTGGTGGGTTTTTGGTATAAACGCACCGAGGCGGCGCAGGGCGCCCGAAAAGTTTTGATCATCACCCATGCAGCCGGATATGGTTTTTTGATAGCGATTTTGCTTTTATATATCTCCAGCGGCAGTTTGCTCTGGAGCGCCCCGGCAGTTAAGTCAGCTTTTACAGGCGTGATTTTCTTTTTAATGCTGATTTCAGCCATGGCAAAATCGGTCATTTTTCCCTTGCATACGTGGATTCCTGAAGCCATGAATGCGCCCACACCTGTCTCTGCGCTGCTTCATTCGGCATGTTACGTGAAAGCAGGGGTGTATCTCGTCGCGCGTTTATATTCTATTTCTGCCTGGCAACCGGAGTGGAATACGGTTGTTTTGACGCTCGGCTGCTTGACAATGATCGCAGGCGCTTTGTTTGCTCTGGCGCAAACTGACCTCAAACGGTTGCTGGCTTTTTCCACGATCAGCCAGTTGGGGTATATCATAACCGGTCTGGGTTTGGGTACGCCGGCAGGAATTGCTGCGGGATTGTTCTATTGCCTGAGTCACGGCCTTTTTAAGGGTACGTTATTTCTATGCGCTGGCGCAGTACAGCATGAAACTGGCACAAGAGATATGCGTGAATTGGGCGGGCTGGCTCATCTGATGCCGGGTACGCACCGTGTCTGGCTGGCAGCAGCCGCAGCGATTATCGGCGTGCCGCTGACCAATGGGTTTGTCGCCAAATGGCTTTTGTATGCCGCAGCATTAAGCTCAGGTCAGGCGGTTGTTGTATTAATAGCCTGGGTGGTGAGTACGTTCACGGCTTTTTATATTTTGAAAGCCACAGTCAGTGTATTTCACGGGGAATTGCCTGAGGGACTGCGTAAAAAACACATTGGTGATGCTTCTCCGGAAATGTTGACTGGCATGGGCGTTTTGGCCGCCCTGGCTGTGGTTTTTGGCGTTGCTCCGCAGGTATTGATGAATTGGGTAGTTGTCCCGACGACGCAGTCATTGGGAATGGCCTGGCTCGGGTCAGTTACCTGGCTGGGAATTCAGACAGGAACGTTGGACTTGCCTGTTACCGCAGGCGCTGTTATCACTTTATTGGCAGCCTTGATCGGGTGGATATTCTATTCACTGACTCGAATTTCTTCAAAAAACAACGGCGTGCAAATTTTCACAGGCGGCGATCCATTGCCAGCAGGCGACCGGGTCGATGCGGTGGATTTTGCCGAATTAGTGGAGACTTCATTTACTCCAGCTTACCGGCTGCTTGACCCCGATCCGGTCTATATGGCGATATGGCGCGCAATTCGCTGGTGTGGATCTTGGGCTGGCAAGAGAGCAGCCGTCTTAGAACAGCATGCTTTACTGGCTGGTTTGATCCTGGCTGCAGGTATGGCAATTGTTGTGTGGATCTGGTGAGAGAGAGGGTTCCAGATGGAAGTGATTTCAGAATTGAGCACGAATTGGAACTTTGTTTTTAGTGGTTTGTTTGTTGTCTTGGGCATTGCGATCTTTTTATACAGGCGTTCTATCTCACAGGGTGGGCGCAATTGGCTGTTGATGGCTGGATTGTCCCTTGGTTTGGCATTGGTCGGTGTCCTTGTTGGCCCCGGTTTGATCAAGACGCTCTTGATCGACGCGGCTGCATTTGCTGCTGTAGCGCTGGTGTTTTTAGATGCGAATCCCGCCGCACGACGCGCTGCTAAAATTTATCTGATAATGGTAACTGTTGCAGTGGTTTGTCTGCTTCTGGCAGAGAATCTGTCGGGCGAGGGCATACCTCAGCATCCTGTTGACCGTTTGGTTGTCTGGCTCGTGTTACTCGGTTTTACGCTCAAATTGGCGTTATTGCCAGTCTATTTTTGGCTGCCGGCAGTAGCAGAAAACGCTGCGCCAATGAGTCTGGCGTTGATCGTCTCAGTTGTTGATATGGCGGCTTTTACCGAGCTTGTCCATTTACGTGAAGTTATGCCGTGGGTTTTCTCCAACCATCAAGGAATCTGGTTAGTTGTGGCTTTGCTTTCCATGATAGGCGGCGCACTGTTAGCCTTGGGTCAGAGAAATATTCGCCGTATGCTGGCATTTTCTACGATTGATGATATGGGTTACCTGTTGCTGGGCGTTGTTGCCGGATCAGAAATTGGTCTGACTGGAGCGCTGCTGGGAGCGCTTGCCCATGCTCTGTTTAAAGCGACTCTGTTTGGGTCTGTGGGCATCGCTGAGCATTGCCTGGGTCACCCACTAACCCTAAACGATCGCGGCCTGGCAGGGTGTTTTCCGTTGAGCGGCTTTACCTATATCGTTGCTTCACTGGGAATGCTCGGCGTTCCACCATTAATCGGTTTTGCTGGACGCTGGCGCTTGTATATGGCAGGGATTGAAATTGGCGGTATCTGGATGGGATTAGTAATGGCCGCTGCGACTGTGCTGGCATTATTCTATTATGTTCGTTCGGTACACCGGGTCTGGATGGGGCCGACTGATGCCACAGCAAAATCGTTGTCTGAACCTCGACTTGCCGGAATTGTATTGATTGCGCTTGTGTCCATAGCGCTGGCGCTGGGGCTTATTCCAGCCTGGCTGCTTGCGTTGTAAAAAGGAACGATATTATGAGTGTTTTTACCAAGATTATTAATATAGCCCGCCGCCGTTCACCCTGGATATATGTATTGAATGCGGGTTCCTGTAATGGATGTGACATTGAGATCGGCGCCTGCCTTTCGCCGCGATACGACCTGGAGCAGATTGGCGGTTTGCGGCAAGGCAGCCCCAAGCATGCTGATATTCTGTTGATCACCGGGCCAATGACGTTGCGTTCGGCAGAAACGGTGCGCAGCATCTATGCGCAGATACCTGACCCCAAAGCAGTCGTGGCGGTTGGCTCATGCCCGGCTACGGGTAATGTGTTTGCTGGCAGTCCGACGGTCGAAGATGGCGTATTGCATGCAGTGCCAGTGGATGTGTTTGTTGCGGGTTGTCCGCCGCGGCCGCAAGCCATTTTGGCCGGGGTTCTGGAAGCGGCAAATCTGCTGGCTGTTGGTAAAACTGCCAGTCAACAAAAGGAGGCGAACCATGAGTAACTGGTTTGGGCAAAGTATCTTTGGTTTTCTTATCTGGCCCGGATTGTTGGTTTCCTCTTTGCTGGGATGGTTCTTGTTATGGTTCAGCCGAAAGTTGATTGCAAAAGTCCAGCGCAGGTTTGGCCCACCGTTTTACCAGCCGTTTTTTGATTTTGTCAAATTAATGGGGAAACATTCTATGATACCTGCTGGAGTAAGCCCGGTTCTATATTTTGGCCTTCCCCTGATATCGCTAATCTCCATTACACTGGCCATGGCGTTGATGCCTCTTCCTGGCGGCGGCTTTCTCTCGTTCAGCGGAGATTTGATCCTGGTATTATATCTAATGGAAATGCCGGCTTTTTGTGATATTCTCGCTGGTTTTGCAACGCGTTCAATTTATGGGCAGGTTGGGTCGGCGCGAGAAGCCGTACTGGTTTTAGGTTACTCGTTGCCTTTCTTAGGTTCTGTGATTGCTTTAGCTATGCAAGCGGGTAGTTTTCGTTTGCAGGATGTTATGGTTCAGCCATTTGGCATTGTGCATGTGTTTGCGATCCTGGCGTTTTTATTGATTATCCCCGCGCGCTTAAAGAGCAATCCTTTCTCGATTCCTAACGCGGAGCAGGAAATTGTAGCCGGCTCGCATGTTGAATATAACGGTCCAGCATTAGGTTTGTTTGAACTGGCGCATGGGCTGGAACTGGTAGCCATTACATTTTTATTTGCTTTGTTGTTCGCGCCCAAACTGGGCAATCTCAGCGCGACTCTGATTGTTTATCTGGTTCTCATCGTGTTGCTTACAGCGATCACCAGCCTCCTGGCGGCAGCGACTGCACGGTTACAAATTCATCGCGCCTTCCGTTTTTATTGGACATGGGGCGCGTTGGCAGCGGCTTTCTGTATTGCCCTGGCAATCATTTTATAAGTAAGGAGGCCAGAAATGAATGTTTGGAAGTTATTGACCGGGAATATGTTTAAAAAACCCCATACGCGACAGCCTGAGGCTCTTGTTCCATTTCCGGATAAATTTCGCGGGAATCTGTTACATGACGCTGATTTATGTACTGCATGCGAAACATGCGTTTATGTTTGTTCACCGTCTGCCATTACTTTTGATACATCGTCGCCAGAAAGCGCAACGTGGCAATATCAGTTGCTCCAGTGCACCTATTGCGGCGCGTGTGTAAATTATTGCCCAACTCACGCATTATCTTTTGAGAGCGCTCCGCAGCCGCAAGTGTTTCATGAACTAAAATTTGTCCGGCATACGATTCCTTATCAATCTTGTCCTCGTTGCGGTGAGAAGGTTATTCCGCTGCCGCATGCAGCTTTGGTAGAAAAATATGGCAGCCCTGTTACCCCGGAAATTGAAAAGTTCAACCGGCTTTGCGCGCGTTGTCGCAAAATTGTTTATAGTGAAAGTATTAAACGTGGTTTTACCGGCTCTTAACACCGGATTGGAGTGCAATTATGAATGAAACTTTAGACAGGTTACTGTTAGCTGCGCCTGGCGCGGCCGAACTGAAACCTCGCAGTGATGGCAAATGGATGAACGCGCCGGCGCTGGATGTTTTAACGATGGCGAAATTGATGGCGCAACATGAAGCGCGTCTCAGTACAATGACTGCAATTGCCCTGGATAATGGCGAAACCGAGGTGATTTATCATTACGCTCTGGGAGGATCAGCCTGGCATATCCGGGTGATAACTCACCAAAATAGTCTGCCGTCGATCACGCCGGTAACTGCAGCGGCAGATTGGATTGAGCGGGAAATCATGGATCTGTATGCAGTAAAATTTGACGGGCATCCCAACCCGGAACGGTTGCTGCGTCCATCTCAATTGAAACCCGGCTATTTCCGTGAAGCGGGCGGCGCAGCCGGTAAAGCGCTGCGTTCACAAGGTTAGGAGGTTGCGATGCCATTCCGTGTTCCGATAGGTCCCTATCACCCAGCGCTGGAAGAGCCTTATAAATTGAGTGTTCGTTGCAAGGGTGAAATAATAGAAGATGTTGATATTGAGGTTGGATTTGTTCACAGAGGAATTGAGCTGCTTGCGCAGCGCCGCAATTATATTCAAGACCTGGTATTGGTGGAACGTGTATGTGGAATTTGCTCTAATATCCATACGCTGACTTTCTCAATGGCCGCTGAAAACATTGCTGGAATTCGGATTCCTGATCGGGCGAGATTTATTCGTACGATTGTAGCAGAATTGGAACGCTTGCATTCGCATTTGCTATGGGCAGGCATTGGTTCAGAAGATATTGGTTTTCAGACTATGTTCATGGAAATTTATGCGTTGCGTGAAAAGGTTATGGATGTGCTGGAAATGATTTCAGGCAACCGCGTGAATTATGCGATGAATTGTATTGGCGGCGTCAATCGAGATATTGTCGACAGTGCAGCTGTGATTAAAGCAATTCAGGATATCCGCTCAGGGATAGAAAAAACTGTTATTCCAATATTCACCACCAACCAGACGATTATCGCTCGCACACGCGGGGTGGGTATCCTCACTCGTGAAGATGCTGTTAAATATGGGGTTGTTGGCCCCATTGCTCGCGCTTCAGGATTGGCATTGGATGTGCGCCAGGACTTCCCATACGCTGCGTATGAAGACCTGGGTTTTAAGATCGTGACCCAAGATACCTGTGATGTACAGGCGCGTGTGGTCGTAAGAGCATTGGAAATGCTCGAAAGCTGCCGTTTGATCGAAAAAGCGTTGGCCGAAATGCCGGTTGGGCCGATTTGTCTGCCCGAACCGGTTACAGTCTTACCTGCTGGCGAAACGATGGCGCGTGTAGAGGCTCCACGCGGTGAGGTGGTGTATTATATAAAGAGCGATGGATCAGATCATCCGGTTCGGGTGAAGATTCGTACGCCGTCTGATCTGAATATCCCATCGATTCGCGCTATGGTAAAAGGTCAGATGTTGGGTGACATGGCGATCATTCAAGCTTCGGTTGATCCCTGCTGTTCTTGCACTGACCGGTAATTAATACCCGCTTCATTCTGCAAAAAAAGATCTCCTACATCACCAGTATGGGGGGTCTTTTTTTTACTTATTTCTGAATACCGGCCAGTCGTTCACTTGCATCCCACAGTCTTTTCCATGTCTCGCGGTTATACGAGTTTCGATTTGAGCGTACTTGCCGGTTATTTTCATCCCAATAACCGCCAGTAATGTTCTGCACTTCAGGATCAGCAGCCAGGTAAACATAAGTTTCCGCCTGGCGCTCTGGAGTAATCGACATGCTGCGTTTAAGGCTGTATATCTTTTGAACCCACTTAGGAAGATGAGTGAGCCGCTCATTAGGAATGGCGACGTTGGTTACGCGTACGCAGTTAACCGTTACACCTGTCCCTTTGAGGCGCTCAGCGAGATCGTAGGTGAATATTACCTGCGCCAATTTTGAGTGGTAATAGGCATGCTGGGCGCTGAACTTGCGTTCGCCGTTCAGATTATCGAATTCGATATCGAGGCCGGGAAACAAGGTCAATCCTTTTGATGCCACAGTGATGATACGGCTTGGTGCAGACGTTTTTAGTAAGTCGAGCAAAAGGTGCGTCATAAGGAATACGCCGATATGATTGGCAGCAAATATTGTTTCCACACCGTCGGCGGTTAAAGTACTTTGCTTGAGGGTCAGATCAAAATTGGCCGCGTTGTGAATGAGGACATCGAGACGCTGATGGCGCAGTTTGAATGCTTCGACGAACTGGCGAATGGATGTCTGCGAAGCCATATCGACCTGCATTAATTCCACTTGATTGCTTTGGGCGGCGCTCTGAATATCTTTGAGCGCCTTGGCGCCGCGCTCGGCCGAGCGGCAGGCTAATATGACGTTTGCACCGAGGGCAGCTAATTGGATGGCGGCGGCTTTCCCGATTCCGGAATTGGCGCCGGTGACAATAATGGTTTTATCCGTTAGGTCATATTTCATTGTCATATCCTTTTATAGAATGATTTACTTTTCTATCCCGCTTTGAAGGATAGAAATAATCTGGTTGTATATTTTTTCAAGCTCTGGTGTGGGGCCAGCGCAATTGCCCTCAGAAGGGAAAAATTCGCTGCGGGCGATTAATGAGTTCCCAAGCTCCGTCAGCGTGGTTGTGAAGATGAATGCTGCAATATTTGCATCAATTTCCGGACGAATCTCACCGCGCTTTTTCCCTTTTTCGATCAAATCGATGAAGTATTGCTGAGTTGAACGCCTGCCTGATGCTATAATCTCTTCGGGTAACGGTGATTTACTATATATGGCGCGATAACCGATTTTTGCCAGTTGGGGGTAACGCAATTCAAAACTTGCCATGACTTGAAATAAATGGCGCAAAGTATCGAATACGTTCTTGCCGGATTCAGATAGTTTAGTTGAAGAGAGCAATTCCGCTTTCTTCTGGGATGCCAGTTTAAGCAGATAATGGTACAGGTCGCTCTTATCAGCAAAATACTGATATAGGCTGCCTTTTGCTATTCCGGCGCGGGCGACAATTTTTGAGATCGATGCACTGTCGTAATCATTTTCAGCAAATTCGTCGATCGCACAATCGAGGATTCTCTGGCGTTTCGCTTCAGGTAGATTGAAAAAAGTTGGGTAAGGCATAGGTGAATTTCTCTGTATATAATATGACTGATTAGTCATATGACTGGTCAGTCATATTATATGCCAGTTTAGCATGATGTCAAGGACTTTATGTTGAATAGCTTTCTAGTCACACACCATCCGATTCTAAATTGTGGCGCGGAAATTGTGACATTTTCGTTACGATTACCCATAGTGTGATTGGATATTCACTTTAAAAAGAGTGCTAGAATAGTCAGAAAGCTGATGGCTGACCATGGAATGGACAGGATAGATCGCCACAAGAGACTTGAGGAAAACCCTTTTACCTGCCGCGTTACAAAAGACAGAAGGGTTTTCATTAGCTGGCAGGGTAGGCAAGTTATGATAATCAAAGGGAAAGAGGCCGAAAAATTCATCGCCAGAATTTCGCAGGTGGACGAATATCAGGCTCAATTAATGATTGCCCGAATCACGGGACATTTTAAGCACGGAAACGAAAAATAAACGTTGGGTGTTTGAATGGCATCCAACAAAAACAGCGCGGTTGTTTTTTATACCGCGCCGTTTTTGCTTGTTATAATGGGTCAGAAGTGTTGTTTAAATCTGACTGCTTGATGCGCTTTACTCTGGACCAATTGGCGGTTGCCATTCCACCTCACAGGCGCCCTTCAATTGGTACATGGCATACCCGACCCGGTAAGTGACAACTCCGGTTGGAAGCCCATCGGGGTGGATATTGCGGATGATTAACCCTTTGTTCCCGGCAGGGAAGGTTGAACCATATCGCACTCCTGATTTTTGATCTCCGACGTACATAAAGTCAACTCCATAAAATTTTGTTTCGGATGAAATTTCCACTTCATAACCGTTGGGTGTGTTCGTTGACGGTGCAGCAGTCTCAACGGGTTGGTCGAGTATGGGGCTCTCACTTTCATAAATTGCCTTTACGTTTTTGATCGTAATCTGTTCCCCTGATATGTTCAGGGGTTGATTTATTTCCCAACTCTGGCCGGCTTGCGGGTTGGTACCGGCGTCGAAGGAAAAGGTTATGTCGTCATCCGTTTGTGCATGCACCATCAGCGAGTTGAATTTTAACGTCAGCGGTTGCTGAAAATCCGTTCCTTTGACCACAAAGGAGAAATTATTATCTTTATCGCCTTCAAGGGTGGTTTCCAATGGGATTTGCTTTCCCGTCGAGTCGAATGCCTCAACGGCTTCATACATGACCGAAACATTCTGCCAGTTTTTATTTTTCCATTGGAAATGACCGGCTACCAGGAAACCATCTTCCAATACGACAGTCCGATCGATGACCGCGGTCACTTTATTCATATTCGCGGATTCCGTCGCCTCTTCACTGGCCGGGGATTCCACTGCTGCGGTTTCAGCCGCGGCCGGCGCCTGCGTTTCCGTGTTTTCGAAGACCGGCATCAGGGTTGCATCGGGTGGAAGGGGTACGAAAGGCAGATCGATTTCCCATTCGGCGGGCGCTGTGCAGGTCGGGCCCGGATTATCCATCGAGACGAGCAGGGTGGCTTGATTAACCCCGGCGGGCAATGAAGGAAATTCTATGCGAGCCTGGCCGCCCGAGGCGCCGCCGCCGATTGGGTGTTTGATGGCGCCATCCGGCAGGCGAAGCAGATTGACATCGTAGATGCAGGCGGTGATTTCGTCAGGCCCAACTTCGGGTAGATTATCGATCTGATAGGCGATCACCGTGTTGTTTACATCTGAGATTGCCTGGCTTACAGTCAATGTCATGCCATCTTTTTCGACCGATATGGGGTTTTCCAGATACAAAGTCGTTCCGTCATTCTGAACGAAACCAATGCCCGGCAGGTAACCCAGCAATAGATTGCGGCAAAATGCCATTACCTTTTGCGGGCCGATTGCGAAAACGAACACCACAACGACGATCAACGAGGCTGTTGCCATCCATCCAGCCCGGTTAAAAAATAAGCGCGGTGATGAATATCTTGAAGATATGTTTTGAGGCGTCGATGCGATTTCATTCCAGAGTGCATCGGAAAATTCGCGGCGCGGTTCCACTGCGTGCGAGGCTTCTAAAATTTTATTTTCGATTGAAAGGTTGGAACGGTTACTCATAATTCACCTCCAATTGTGATTGCATACGATCTAATAAGCGGGATAGTGATTTGCGTACGGCATCTTCTTTACGATTCAGCACGGCGCCAATTTCGCGATAGCTCAATTCTGCCATAAACCGCAGGCGGATTAGCTCCTGCTCTTCTTTGGACAGGGTAGCAATCAGCCGGGTGACTTGCTCGATTTCGGCGCTGTGAACTGCTTGAGTCAGCAAGTCTAATGACCCCGCTGCGTCAGTGATATTATCCAGAGGAATTTCTTTGTTTCCTTTACGATAATAGTCAATTGCACGCGCACGGGCTATTGAAAACAGCCATGCAGAAAAGCAGCCCCGGTTGTGATAGCGCGGCAGGTCTTGATAGGCTTTGAGGAAAACCTGTGAAGTCAGGTCTTCGGCGTCTTTGACATTGCTCACCCGAAAATAGAAATAACGGTAAACCGGTTTTAACCATTTCTGATAGAGCCGTTTGAATTCAACCGGGTTTTCTTGCGCGGCCGCTACCAGTGTTGCATCGTCATCTATACGATAATTTTGTTCTGCTTCCAACAGTAATGATTCGGACATCAGTCCTCCTTTCGGAATGTTCAATTGTATCTAAGATGCATCTATATGGGTATAACCGAGTTGAAACTAAAAAGCGGACATTTTGCTTCATCTGCTGATCTGTTTTTTTGGCCCTTGACAAAATATTCAATATAGATGACAATCTAATTAGATATATATCTAATTAGATTGCAGGAGCTGTTTACTAATGAATACTAATGAAAAAGAGCAAATTCTTCTTATGCTGAAAGCCCTGGCAGATGAAAGCCGGCTGACTTTGATGCGATTGCTGCATGAGAGAGAATATACGGTGAGCGACCTGGCGTTGAAGATCAATCTGAGCGAACCAACAGTTTCTCATCATCTGGCGCGTTTGCGCGAAGCTGGGCTGGTAACGCTGCGTATGGCCGGTAACCAGCGTTTTTATCGAATCAACTCCGCCGGGTTGGAGAGATTTAAGCAATTAGCTTATCGTATCGAAATATCCCCTCCACATCCTGAACCAGTCATTTCAGACGATCAATGGATAGCTGATCTTGGCTGGGAGGATTGGGAACAACGTGTACTCCGTGAACATACGTTGAATGGCCAATTGACGAGTCTGCCGGCCAAACAAAAGAAAATGGCTGTCATTTTGCGCTGGCTGGCCACTTTGTTCGAGCCTGACAGGTTGTATAGTGAAATTGAAGTCAACGAGATATTGAAAGCCGTTTATGCTGTCGATTACATCAGTCTCCGGCGCGACCTGGTCGATTTTGGATATTTACGTCGTGAACGCGGCGGTGGAAAATATTGGCTTGCTCCGGCAGAATCGGAGAATATAAAAAAAGGACAATAGGATGAGTAACCCAGAAAAGCCACAAACTGCAAAAGAGTTGGGGTTGATGCGCGGTTTTCCGCCAGCCCCAGATAAAATGGTGACGCACGAAAATCAACTTTTTGCTCCTTTTAACCGTTGGAGCTTTCAAAACGAATTACCTCTAAATCATGTTGTTGATGTATGGCGTGGTAATGGGCCAGTCGCGCCGATACGCGAAGCGCCGGTCGATCTCAGTATGGTCACCTATCAAAATCGGTTGGGTGCTCAATTTACTTTTGAGGATATGATCGAGTCCAGCTACACCGACGGCATTGTTATCCTTCACCGGGGTGAAATTATCTATGAGCGTTATCTAAATGGAATGCAGGCGCATTCACTCCATGCCTGGGCGTCAGGCAGCAAGTCTGTGACGGGGACATTGGCTGCACTGTTGGCATATGAAGGATTGTTCGACCTGGATGCAGCCGTTTCAACTTACCTGCCGGAATTGAAGCACAGCGGTTTTGCAGACGCCACAATCCGCCAGGTAATGGATATGACAACCGCGCTGAGATTCCCGGATGACGACCCTGACCCGGTTTCAGAAAGTGTGCGGTATGCGATAACGATGGGGTGGCGTGAAAAACCGGCAGGATACGCAGATGCGACAACCAGCTACGAGTATCTGGCAACAATGAAAAAAAATGGCAAGCACGGAGATCGTTTTACTTATCTGACGCCCAATAGTGATGTACTTGCCTGGCTGATGAAGCGTTTGTTGGGTAAAACATTAGCTGAGATCATGTGCGAACGCATCTGGTCGAAACTGGGCGCAGAGCGCGATGCATTCTGGATCGTCGATCCGACGACAGCAGAGACAGCCGGTTCGGGTTTGCTCACTACGACGCGGGATATGGCGCGCTTTGGGCAAATGATGCTGCAGAAGGGGTGGTTCAACAACCAGCAAATTTTACCGCCCGCAGTGGTTGAAGATATTGCTGCTGGGGCAGATCAGGCAGCATTTATGAGGGGCCCTGCGGCCAGTCCGGCAAATCAGGGGTATTCTTACCATCATCAATGGTGGGTAACCCATAATGAATTTGAGGCGTATCTGGGAATGGGTTATGGTGGGCAGATGCTTTATATTGCGCCTGCTGCGCAACTCGTCATAGCCAAGTTCAGTTCATATCCCACTCCGACGCCGGCCGGTAATGAATTCTACAGTGCATTTGGCGCTTTTCCGGCTCTGGCAAAAACGCTTATGGAAAAAATGTAGAGGAATTTTTATTCTGTGAGCGCCTGATCATAAATACCGAGAGAATATGTGTTATATTACCAGGCGTTGTATGTGTATTCCGATAATTTTGCATAAAGGAGATCGCTATGAAGCTGTTGATTGCGACAGATATGGAAGGCATATCCGGTGTGGCGAATTGGGAGCATGTTACGCCTGGTTCAAATGAATGGAATCGTTTCCGTCAGGTGATGACGCAGGATGTCAATGCGGCGGTAGATGGGGCTGCCCGGGGCGGTGCCGATCAAATAGTGGTTACTGATGGTCATGCGAACGGCGCCAATATTTTGATCGAAGCGCTGGATCCGCGCGCTCGTTTAATTTCCGGATCGCCCACGATGTTCTCCATGGTGCAGGGCATTGATCAAGGTGTGGATGCTGCATTATTTGTGGGTTATCACGCCCGGCACGGCTCACTCAGTGCGCTTTTGGATCACACCTGGTCCAGTGTGCGCATTTCTAATTTATGGTTAAACGGGCGACTGTGTGGAGAGTTTGGTTTAAACGGGGCTGTTTGCGGTTCCTTTGGCGCGCCGGTACTGATGGTTTCGGGCGACCAGAGCGTATGCGCTGAGGCGCTGGAGTGGGTACCGGGTATTGAAACGGTACAGGTGAAGACTGCTTTGGGCCGCCAATCAGCCGAGTTGCTTCCTCTTCAGGAGGCGCAGGAGAAAATTCGTCTTGGGGCGCAGACTGCCGTAACCCGGTTCCTTGCCGGTAAAGGCCCGGCTCCCCTGGTCATGCAAGCGCCGGTTACGGTGACGATTGAGTACATGAATACCCACATGGCTGATCAGGCCAGTCTGTTGCCCGGTTGTGAACGTCTGGACGGCCGACGCATCGAGTTCACTGCCGATGATATGCCGGCAGCTTATATTAAATTCCGAGCGGCAGTCAATCTGGTCAGTTTATGAGTGATTCGGAAAATTTTCGTTGGCCGTTCTTTGCTGATTGATTTCTGCGGCTTCCTGTTTGCCCGGTAAAATGCTCACCGCGACAACGGCGGCTATCAGCATGGCGATACTGCCAACGAAGAATGCCTCTCGCATACCCTCAACGAAAGCCTGGCTGGAAGTATGGACGATCATATCCATCAGATTCCCCCCAAGTTGATGTGCTGCAAGATGGGCGCCTTGAATGCTGCTGCGAATGTTTTCCAGCATTGCTTCAGATAATCCCTTGATATCTGTCAGATGGCTTACCCCAGAGCGATAGATGCCGTTCATCAATGCGCCTAAAACAGCCACGCCCAACGCGCCGCCCAACTGACGGGTGGTGTCATTCATCGCAGAACCGATTCCTGCCCGGTTGGGCGGAAGTGAATTCATCACTGCATTGGTTGAAGGACTCATTGTTAAACCAATCCCACATCCATGCACGAGCAATATGAGCAGGATGCGCCAGTAAGCCGTATCGATTCCGGCAACTTGTGAAAAGATGAAGAAACCGGTTCCAGAAAGCAGTAATCCAAACGTAATGGTGAGCTTTGCGCCAAGTTTCCGGTTGACGCGCAGTGACATCATTGTTGAGAGGAAGACTGCCGGGGTCATCGGCAGCATACAAAGCGCCGAGATCAATGGCGAATAACCCTGCACAGATTGAAAGTACTGGCTGAAGAAGTACATTGAGCCCATCATCCCGAACGAACTGATGGTCAGTGCGGCGTTAGCCCCGGTAAAAGCCATATTCTTGAAGAAGATCAATGGCAGCATTGGATTGGGTGAATGATTTTCCCACCAGATGAAAGCAGTGAGAAAAACGGCGGCAATGCCGAAAGAAATCAGGACAATGTTGGATGTCCAGCCCTCTTCTCCTGCCCGAATCATCCCGTACACCAGGGTAAACAGCCCGATGATCGACAGGCTGACACCCGGAAGGTCTGGTTTGGGCGCTCTGGAATCCTTGGATTCCGGCATCAGAATATACCCGCCGACGATTCCGATGATCACAATGGGCAGATTGAGGTAGAAAACCGCAGACCAGTTGAAGGCATCGATTAAAAATCCGCCAATGATCGGCCCGATGCCGGCGCCGATGGAAAAGATGCTCGACCAGATGGCAATCGCTTTGGCGCGTTCTTTGCCGTCTCTGAAAACGTCGATGATGATAGATAACGTGGAGGGCATGATCAAGGCTCCTGCGAGCCCCAGCAGGGAGCGGAAACCAATCAGCATGAAGGTGGAAACAGACAGGGCAGCGCCCAGCGAACCCAGTCCGAACAATGCAAGGCCGATGAGCAGCATGCGTTTTCGCCCATAACGGTCGCTGATTGAACCTGTGGTAATCAACAGGGAGGCAAACACCAGAGTGTAAGCGTCAACGATCCATTGTAATTGGCTGGCTGTGGCGGCAAGGTCCTTCGATATGGACGGCAGCGCCAGATTGAGGCCGGTGTTATCAATGGAAATGATGAATAAAGAGATACATAATACGCTCAGAATGAGCCAACGCTTTGTTAGATTTTGTTGTTTGTTCAATGCAAATGCCTGTTCTTCTTTGCTGGGCAGGTTGTGCAAAGTCTATTTGACATGAAAGCATAAGATGCCGGTTTTTTTCTTTAATCGATATTTAGATGGCTAATTATAGTGGGGGTATTAATCGTGTCAAGGTAGATATTCGAACTTTATATTCTATTAATATTCGTTTCATGCCGGATATTATTGGATTATATCGAAAAAAATCGAACAGTACTGGCAGATATTAAATCTTTTGCCTGTACTGTTCGGGTAAATGCCGAATTAGAAAAGTGCCGGTGCCAGTCTAGTGGAACAGACCTGCTATTCCGGCCAGCGCGACGATCACGGCGAATCCCATTCGGTAAAAAGCGAAAGCTTTCATTGGCTTTCTCTTCAGGTAGTTGATAAACTTATCGACCACGATGAAGGCCACCAGGAATGCCACCACAAAACCGATTGCCAGAGAGATAATTTCTACTGCAGACAAACTGGCCAGACCGCCAATCTTCAACACCTCCAGGAGACTCATCCCCGCCAGAACGGGTATTGCCAGGAAAAAGGAGAACTCAGCTGCGGCTACGGTGGAAAGTCCTGCTATCCAACCGCCGATGATTGTGGAGGCCGATCGCGACATTCCCGGAATGATTGCCAGACATTGAAATGCGCCGATGGTCAGGGCCTGTCGGATTGACAGGTTGATTTCTTGTTCACCTGGATTTTTATCGCGCAGTTTTTTCTCCGCAAATATCATCAATATACCACCGATGAAGAGAGCGGCCGCCACAGAGGTTGCGTTGAACAGATATTTTTCTGCGAGGTTATCCAGCAGTAACTGACAGATCAACCCTGGAATGCAGGCGACGGCAATCATCAACCAGAATTTAAACCCTGAGCGTTCGTAACCAATTTTTTGCGGGAAAAAATTTACCAGAGTTTCCTTGATTTTTTTCCAGTAAAGGATGACCACGGCCAAAATTGCTCCGAGCTGGATCACGTAGGTATACATCTCGACGTATAGTGGGTTTATGCCATTAAATTTGATCAGAATCTCAAAAATGATCAAATGTCCCGTTGAAGATACCGGTAAAAATTCCGTGATGCCTTCCACGATTCCGAGCAGTATGGATTGGAGAAATAAGATTATTGTTTCCATTTTTGTCCTTTAGTAGAGATATTGTTGGGTGCAGGCCGGACGAGGTGATGTGCAAGCATAATTTGACCTTCTAATGCAATGTTTTGATGCAACGATGATCCCGTCTTAATGCACGTCTGTTTTGATGAAGTAGATCAATGTAGCAACTAATCCGATAACAGAAGTAATCAGGATTGAGTAGAATGAATACTCCGGGGGGTAATCTGGCAAAAAACCTTTGCTGGCTATGACATAAACCGCTGACCAGGGATATAAGGCCCGGTACTCTGAATTGGCGACCATCAGATTACCCATGGTGATGACAATCGTAAATACAACCGTGGGAAGAAAATTCTTGAATAAAAGGGTTACCAGAATCATAGGGGGAGTCAGTACGAAAAGCAAACTGCCGCCGATCATGAATTCATAAAAAGAAGATAACAGAATGTTACCGTTCAGATTAACAAACTGTCCGACCAGTCCAAACAGGATCGCTGAAATCCAGGAAATCAGCGTCAGTGTCATAATCCATAGAAACAGCAGAATTAACTTGCTCAGAATATAATTGATTCTTGATACCGGGATGGTCAATAAGTTTTTCAGTGTGTTTTCCGTATATTCCCGGTTGATCAGATAGGCTGTTATCACCCCATACAAAGGGACTCCGGTCAGCAGAACAATGCCGAAACTGGTTTCTGAAAAATATTCCTGAAATTGGATCGGGATGCCCGGATGTCTTGCCCGCGTTCCCAGGAAGCCGATAAAAACGATCAAAGGAGCGGCAGTTGCTCCGATCAGGCTCATTAGAAACATCATCGATCTCTTGAGCTTCAGGAGTTCAGTACAGACGAGATTAATCAATGCTGCCTCCTCCATTAATCAACTTGATAAAATAATCTTCCAGGCGGTCTTCGCTTAAGGTTATTTTTGATACTTCGATATCATTCTTGACGAGCAGGGTGTTGATTTTACCCTGCTGCCCCAGGTGAGAATAAACTCGAATATTGCCTTCTTCGTGTACTTCGAAATCTGTGATGCCAAAATGGTTTTCCAATAACATAACGGCTTTAGCGTCATTGGATACCTGAAATTCAAAATATTTGCGATTCTTTTTTCGCAACGTTTCAAAGGTGATCTCTTCAAGCAGTTTGCCTTCGTGAATGATTCCGATCCGATCGGCCAATTGCTCCACTTCACTCAGAATATGGCTTGACATCAGGATGGTCATTTTTCTTTCTTGCGCTAATGACTTGATCAAACGGCGGATTTCCTTGATGCCGATTGGATCCAGGCCGTTGGTGGGCTCATCCAGGATCAGCAATTCAGGGTGGTGGAGAATGGCTCTGGCGATCCCCAACCTCTGCTTCATACCCAGGGAATATTTGCCCACGGTTTTATTAAATTCATCCTGAAGGCCAACGATCTCCAGGGCTTCTTCGATGGCATTTTTCTTCTGCAGCCCCATGATTTTTGCATTGATCGACAGATTTTCGCGGGCGGTCAGGTTTTCGTAAAAACCTGAAAATTCGATGATTGATCCGATCCGTCGTAGAATTTCCTTTTTGTTTTTAGTTAATACCTCGCCGAATAGTTAAATGCTTCGCTTGTTAGGACTGATCAAACCCAGTAACATCAGGATGGTAGTGGTTTTTCCGGCCCCATTCCGACCGAGGAAGCCGTAAATTTCTCCCTGATTCACGTTGATCTGTAAATCATCCACGGCTTTTTGTGTTCCATAAATCTTGGTCAGGTGTGTTGTTTTTATAACGACATTCATGTCCTTGTTTCCTGTTTTTACAATGGGAGGATCAGGCGACCTGGCCATCCTCCAATCAAATATGAACCGCGCCCGTTTGGACTATCAAATTCATATCAGGCATCATTATAAACACACGCCTTTAATTTTCACTTATTAATTTCTTAATTATTTCTTAAATCTGGTGAGATTGACTTTTGCCGGCAGCGAGAAACTGAAGGTTGTTTTTTCGCCGGGCGTGCTTTCTGCCCATATTTTTCCCCCGTTCTTTTCCACCAGCGCTTTGGTGATGGCAAGGCCCAGGCCGCTGCCTCGATTGGCGGTATTGCGCGATTGATCGGCCCGGTACATTCTTTCAAAAACATTGCTCAAATCCTCTTTTGCTATCCCTGGCCCTTTATCCCAGATGCTGAGCTGGTATTTTCCATCGTATTCAATCAACTCGACGCCTAACACTTTACCCTCTTTCCCGTACTGGATGGCGTTCTTGATCATATTGCCGATGGCGCGTTGCAGACTGAGACGATCGGCCACGACCGGGCATTTTCCCTCCGGGATATCGGCTTTTAATTCCATGCCATGCTGATTCAATTCAGGTAGAAAATCGATCACGGCTTCCCGGGTGATTTCGGCAAAATCGAGGGTCTCCATCTGCATAGGGACCTCATCGGCATCCAACTTAGCCATGTGAAAGACTTCCTCGATCAACAATTTTAAGGCATTGGCTTTCTTTAAGATAATCTCGATATATTCCTGTTTCTCCTCTTCCGAAGCCTCGATGTCATCTTTCAAGGCATCGACATAACCGATAATTGAAGTCAGGGGCGTGCGAATATCATGGGAAAAGTTGGATAGTAATCTTTTTCTTGCCGCCTCAGACTTGATGGTCTGAATTTGCAGGTTATCCAATTGTTCGATCAATTGGTTGATGGAAAATACAAATTCGTCCAGAAGATCGGTATTGCCGGTCAGCAGACGGGTGTTCAAATTTCCGTTGATCACCCGCTTCAATTCGTTGATCATCTTTTTTTGTTGAGCCTGGAAATTGAATCGGATGAACAAAAGTACACCTGTGACGCCCAACAATAAGATCAGCAGAATCCAGCTTAACGGATTGATGGGCTGACGGTTGATGTCTATTACAAATAACCCTGTCATGAGCAGGCCCTGTAAAATAATGAGGTAGATGCTCTTGTCTTTAGGCATCTTTATCGCCCGCGAATTTGTATCCAATTCCCCACACCGTCTGAATAATCAGAGGATTGGATGGATCCTCTTCGATCTTCTTTCGCAGCTTACGGATATGGACCATCACGGTGTTATCATCTTCAATATATTCACTCTCCCAGACCCGCCGAAATATCTGCGCTTTGGTAAACACCTGTTCGGGGTGGCTGACAAAAAACTTCAACAGTTCAAACTCTTTTGCAGTTAATTGAATCTCTACGCCTTTTTTTGTCACAGAGTATTTGTTCAGGTCAATGCTCCAGTTTTTAAACACAATGACTGATTCTTTGTGTTCGCCAGAATTGCTTTTCAAAGCCAAAAATCGCCGGATATGCGCCTTGACCCTGGCAACCAGCTCATTAATGCTGAACGGTTTGGTGATGTAATCGTCAGCGCCAATGGATAAGCCCAGCACTTTGTCGATTTCCTGATCTTTGGCAGTCAACATCAATATGGGAATATTGGTTTTATTTCTTAATCTTCTGCAAACTTCGATGCCGTCAATGCCGGGCATCATGATATCCAGAATAACCAGATTATATGCGTTTTTATCGAACAGACGCAGCGCCTCTTCTCCGTTGGCTGCGGTATCTACCTGATAGGTTTCCCTTTGCAGATATTTTTTTACCAGGTCTCTGATTTCTTTTTCATCATCAGCCACCAATATTCGGATTGTGTCCATGTGTTCACCTTTAAGAAATAAGAAAGAACGCCCTGATTTGGCGAGACTCTGTTGAGAGGACGAATATGATTCAATTATACCTGCGCACTGATTTTCAAACATCCGGCCGTTTAGGTTGTCTTTCTTCGAGTATAATCGCTGGAAAGATCTTTTAGTGAAAGGAGTATTCAAATGACAGACACTCCGAAACAACCAGCGGGTTTTCGCGATATTCTTGTGACTGCGGAAGCTTCATCGATTGAAAAATGGCGCAAACAGGTGATCGCCGGACAGCCGGAGACGGGGCGGTTATATGCTTTCATCAGCGATGAGGGAACTTATATGCCAGGCGGGGAAGGCACTGCGCCCACGCCGCTGACTTATTTTGTCTCCGGGATGGCGCTCTGACTGATCTCACATGTGTCGCAGGTTGCGGCCAAACGAAAATTAGTTATTCGCAACGAGCGCGTTCTGGTGAAAGCGCACTTCCACGAACAAGGATCGGTGTTACGCGGGGACGCCGAAGGCTTTTGTGACGGTTTTGAAATTGAGATTCACATCGATTCAGAGGAAACGTCGGATAAAATCGCCGAGTTGGTGCGTCTGGCGCGCCGGATGTGCTTCACCGAAAAGGCCTTGATGGGAACCACACCGGTGACGGTCACACAGACCTTGAACGAACAGCCGTTGGAAATCTGACAGTACGAAGTATAGGAATCGGATAAATTAATTGACCTCTATAGTTGGCTGATTCAGGGTAATAGGGCAATCGCATCTAAATAACGTGAATTCGGGTGTAAAAAAATACCCGTTTTTGTCACTGCGAGCCCTCTTTGAGGGCGAAGCAGTCTCTCTTATCCCATGAAAGAGATTGCTTACCCTTCGGGTACGATGTCAGTCGCTTAGCGCAGCGTATCCCGCAGGGGCGCTCCTTCGCGATGATGGCAAAATTTATGATTGATGCATCATCGGTTATATTTTCTTCTGTAGAGCAAGTAAAACCAAGCATGGGGGTTATCTGGATTTACTCTAAGCGATAAAACAGGCAAACAGCATGGTTGTCAGATATAAGATGCGATTGCCCTAATTCAGGGTAATAAGATGGTTATGCAATAATTGAAACATGAGTTTGAAGGTTATCGCAGATAAACTTTCTGACATTTTGACTGATTTTGCTACGGTCAGCCTGGTGTATTTATTCGGGTCGCAGGTCGATGGTCAGGTTGGCGCCATGAGCGATTATGATCTGGCGATTTTAACCGACCCTATTGAAGATAATGCAACTATCCAGGCGCGTTTTCAACATGCCATTGTACAGACGATTGGTCCGAATAAGGTTGATGTGGTACTCTTAAATCATGCTCCCATTGACCTGGCTTATCATATTATTTCGGAAGGGAAATTGCTTTATAAAAGAGATCTCCTGACACAGGTTGAATTTGAAGCCCAGGTATTAAGCCAATATGGGGATTATCTTCCTGTGTTGCGCTTGCAGTATGCACAAATTTTGCAAGGAGATGTGAATGCCAAACGAGTTCTGCGGTATCAAGAAGCGCTTGGACGAACTCAGTGAGCGCTTAGCCAGACTCGAACCTCTTAAAGATAAAAAACGTATCGAGTTTGATAACAATCCCTGCTTACGGGATATTGTCGAGCGCAACCTTGAAATTGCTGCATAGCAAAGTCAATCTTTTTCGCCATTTTTAACCATTTTTTATCAACTCCTTGCATTGAGGTCGCTATAATGTTAGGGAAGTGGGACATCTATTTTTGTGAAGCCCATCAATCCAACACGTTCAAGGAGTTCACCGATGAATATTTCAACCGTTTCTACATCGACGTATACGGATAAAGCAACCGATTTAATGAATCGCCGCAAGGTGAGTCAGGCTGACCGCGAGACGTTTCTCTCGATTCTGGAAAAGACCTCAGACGCCTCGCCCAAAGATGCTATCAGCGAATTGAAAGCGCTATCGTATCAGGAGCGCGAGGTCATTCGCGTGGTACACGGCCTGGCTGACACGATTCAGGTTGACATGCTGGATGAAGAAGGCGCTTATAATTTGTTGCGCCAGCCGGGAGAGGCCATGGATTTAAACAACGACAGCTTTACACGCGTCGGCGCGGCGTGGACGCGTTCTTTCCCGCCAGCCAACGCACCCGATGAAGTCAAGGAAGCCTGGGAAGAAGTCACTGCCGGTAAGAGCGACCAGGAAAAATTCTTGCTGCAGACAATGTTCTGGCCGCTTGAAGCTGCTGCCAACACGAAGTACAATGCTGAAGGCCAACCGGTTGGTCTGTATTTCCCATCTGACCCCGAATATACCAACATTTACGCCCAGGAAGGTTTTAGCTACACCGGGCTGATTGATCGCTATCTGAGTTATCTGAATAATGTCAAAGCCTATATGAGTCTGGAAGATTATGAAAAGAAGACAGCGTTTGCCCAGGAATTCAGGCAGGCGCTTGTTGAAAAAGGCGTAAATTAGTTTTTAAGGACGTTGAGCAATTCTTGTTGTAATGGTTTGTCCTGCTCAACGCGAAGCATCAATTTATTGCGTTTGCAGACTTCCCTGGATTCTGCCGGTACGTGGTACATCATGCGCCAGCGACGCAGGACATACCTCTCATCCAGCAGGCATGCATATACCTTGCGTGGGGCATGGCCGGCAAAGCGAGGCGAATTGAGCGTCGCCTGAATTCATCGGGCGTTCAAAATTTGATAACCGCCAGGCAAGATGGGCCGGGCGCGCAGCTGTTCATTCTCGCGCTGCAAGCGAGCCAATTCTCTGATTGCCGGATTGAATTCGATAACAGACTTGCTTTATTTAGCGAGATACATATAATTGTTGACATCAGAACCTTATAAATTTATTTTTTCAAGGTGACCCGATTGCCCGGATGCCAGGGTTTAAATGGTGGAAGTTGGTGAAAGTCCAGCGCTGTGCCGCAACTGTGAATGGTGAAAACCAGAAGCCAGGATGCCTGCCTTGATTAACGTGTATGTTTGTCCTTCTCGAGCAAGGAGGTATTGATTTCGGGCAGTTGTTAAACCCGATTAAACAGGCTTCTATTACAGCTCAATCCAGAAAAGGATTGGGCTTTTTGTTTAAGCCTCCTTGTAAGAGTGAATCTATTCCACAGCAAAGGAGGCATAGTTGCAATCTCGTGCATTCATAGGCCATTGAAGATGGCTTCTTGCTCTCTGCTATCCCAATGATCAATCGATTGCATTTAACCTGTATTGACCTGGCTCGCCAAACTATTTGGGATAGGCCAAAGGTCTGGCTTCGACTGTAAGCGCACGCCGAATTTATTACTAACACGATGTTCTTTAAAGGAGTTCAATACGATGACCGATCCGAATAATCAAGATTCTCACGGTTTGAATATCGTTTTTACCGGAAATGGAAAAGGGAAAACAACCGCTGCTATGGGCGCCTTACTTCGCGCTTATGGTCAGGGACTTTCAGTTGGCGTTATTCAGTTCATAAAAAGTTCAAATCGCGCCTATGGAGAAGCATTGACAGCTTTACAACTGGGGATTACTTTCCATTCTCTGGGTGATGGTTTTGTGCGTGAGCAATTTGCCCAGCAGGAATCACGCGTTGCGGCGATCAACGCCTGGAAAGAAGCCCAGAAAATGATAAGCAGCCAGGATTATGATCTATTGGTTTTGGATGAAATTACTTATTTGTTTCAATTCAAATGGCTTGATGTCCATGAATTTATTTCCTGGATCAGGGAAAATAAACCCTCTTCCATGCATCTGGTGATGACCGGGCAGTATGCTCCTTCAGAACTGATCGAGTATGCTGATCTGGTAACTGAAATGCGGGAGATAAAACACCCATTTCGTGATCGGGGTTTGCAAGCGCAGGTTGGGGTAGAATATTAAAAAAAATTGGAGATATAACGATGACTAACGATGTGTTAAATCAGCAAAACCAGGCCACATTACAACAGGTAGAACCGACCCATTCAAAAAAATTCGCGCCACCTTTTTATTGGGTCCGAAAACGCGATGGGAGGATTGTAGAATTTGACATCACCAAGATATCGGATGCTATTTTTAAGGCAGCAAAATCGGTGGGTGGAACCGATTCCGATCTGGCTGTTGAATTGGCTAATGTAGTCGTTCGCTATCTGGGAAGCGGCAACATAAAAGAGATTCCTGACGTGGAAGAGATACAGGATGCCGTAGAAAAGGTCTTGATCGAAAAAGGTCATGCGAAAACCGCCAAGGCTTATATCCTTTATCGTGATCGCCGGACGCGGATGCGCGAAGCGCGTTCGGAACTGATGGATGTTGTCGAAGATATCCTGATGGAAACTAACCGGGAAAACGCGAATGTTGGGAATTCGCCCTCTGCCAAAATGCTGCAAATTGCATCAGCGGCCAGCCGGCAGTATTACTTATCGCGATTGATCCCAGAAGAAATGGCTCAGGCGCATCGAAACGGTGATATTCACATTCATGACCTGGATTTTTACGGCAAGACGCTCACCTGTGTTCAGATTCCGTTGGCCAATTTATTGACAAACGGTTTTGACACAGGTCATGGATATATTCGTCCACCCAAACGTCCATCTTCTGCCACAGCATTGGCGGCCATTATTTTGCAAAGTTCACAAAACGATATGCATGGCGGACAATCTTTTGCATTTTTTGACCGAGACATGGCAGCATTTGTTGCAGGCGCTTCGGATTTTGAAGTGTATCAGGCTATGGAAGCATTAATTTATAATCTGAATTCGATGCATAGCCGCGCTGGCGCGCAGGTTCCATTTAGCTCTCTAAACCTGGGAAGCGATACGACCTCTGAGGGACGTTTAGTCACAAAATGTCTGTTGGAAGCCTATGAAAAAGGCCTGGGGCGAGGTGAAACACCTATTTTTCCGAATATTATCTTTCGGTTGAAGGAAGGGATTAATTTCAATCCTGGCGATCCCAATTACGATCTTTTCCAATTAGCGATGCGCGTCTCATCTCAGCGGATGAATCCCACATTTTCATTCATGGATTCATCGTTTAACCAACCTTATACTACTGAGGTTGCCTATATGGGCTGCCGTACACGAGTGATCGCCAACCGGCGCGGCCCGGCTATAAGCAACGGACGTGGGAATTTATCGTTTACAACGATTAATTTGCCCCGGGTCGCGATTAAAGCGAATGGTCATATCGATGTCTTTTTTCAGGAATTGCAATCCATCATGACTCTGGCGGCCCGACAATTGCATCATCGCTACCAGGTTCAGTCGCGCCTGAAGGCCCGCGACATGCCTTTCTTAATGGGACAGGGCATTTATCTCGGCTCAGAAATGTTGAAACCTGACGATCCAATAGCGCCGGTTATCAAACACGGCACACTATCGATTGGATTTATTGGTTTGGCAGAAGCCTTGATCAGCCTGACAGGAAAACATCATGGGGAGGATATGAATACCAGACAATTGGGTCTGGAAATCGTAAAATTTATGCGTCAAATGGTGGAGTGTTTTGCAGACGAATACGATTTGAATTACACCTTACTGGCCACACCGGCTGAAGGTTTATCGGGACGCTTTGTCGCCGCAGATCGACATCTATTTGGATTGATTGATGGGGTTACCGACAAGGAATATTATACTAACAGCTTTCATGTTCCCGTCGGATTTAAACTCTCCTCTTATGAGAAATGCATTATTGAAGGTCCATACCATGAACTGACCAATGCCGGTCATATCAGCTATGTAGAACTGGAAGCGCCCCCCATTCATAATCTAGAAGCCTATGAACGCCTTTTACGACACATGGCGGCCTGTAACATGGGATATGCCGGGATTAATTTCCCGATCGACGAATGTACCAACTGCTCTCACCGGGGAGTCATTCCTGAAGAATGTCCTGTTTGTTGTTCATCTCATATACGCCGTATTCGCCGAATTACCGGTTATCTCTCAACCGTTGATCGATTCAATGACGCCAAGCAAGCTGAACTTAAGGACAGACGCCCGCAGATACCTAACCCAGCAAACAAAGAGTCACGTAAATGAAAGTCCGAATCGCCGGAATCGCTGATGAAAGTGTCACCGATGGTGCAGGGCTGCGCCTTACCCTCTTTTTCCAGGGCTGTCCACATGCCTGTCCGGGCTGCCATAACCCACAGACCTGGAGCTTCGCTGGTGGGCAGGAATTTGATGTAGATGAATTGATTCCAACTTTGCGAATTACCCCGCTTCTATCGGGTGTTACCTTCAGCGGCGGTGAACCTTTTGCTCAGGCCGAAGCTGCTGCACGAATCGCTGGCTATGTAAAATCCAGACAGTTGAACCTGTGGGTATATACCGGTTATGTATGGGAAGAATTATTGACAGACATTGAAAAACCCGGATATAGAGAGTTGATTTGCTTTGCAGACGTGATTGTCGATGGCCCTTATAAAAAAGAACTCAGGAGTCTTGCCTTACCCTATCGCGGCTCAACTAACCAGAGAATCATTCTGGTCAAACAAAGTCTGCAACAAAACGGCGCCGCCATGATCTATGATGTTGCCGGAAATTCCACAATTTAAAACAGGGTTATCTGAATGGGAGCACAGATAGCCCTGTTTTAAGATAACTTTAAAAATTTATTGCTACACCTATCGAGCTAATTTCAAAATATTAATGACATCCTTTTGACCCAATTTCACGAACTGCCCAACAGTCTTTGTATCCGAATTGGTGCATTTGGCGGCCATTTCTTCCAGCCGATCATCTTTGACGCCCAGCTCAGGTAATGTTGTGGGCAGTCCAATAAATTTGAAGAAATTTTCGTGCCGGCGAATACCCTCAATCGCCGTTCTTTCCGGCGACCAGAACGAATTTTCAACATTCCATATCCTGACTGCGAACTGGGCAAATCGCTTCAAATCATGTTTGTAAACATACTTCATCCAGGCCGGAAAGACCACCGCAAGACCAGCGCCATGCGCCACATCGTAAATACCGCTTAATTCATGCTCAATATCATGCGAGGCCCAATCGGAAACCCTGCCGGTATCCATCAAAGTATTGTGAATGACCGTTCCGCTCCACATCACCTCGGCCCAGGCGTCATAGTTATCGGGTTGTTCCAAAACAACAGGGATATTATTGATCACTGTTTTCACAGTTGCTTCAATCAGACGGTCGATCAATTCTACATTTTGGGTATTGGTAAAATATCGTTCCAGGGCGTGAGCGATAATATCAGCCGCCCCGCAGGCAACCTGATACTTGGGGAGTGTGAAAGCCAGTTCGGGATTCAGAATAGAGAATTTGGGATAACATAGAACAGAGTTGACCGCCCGCTTATACCAGCCATCCTCGTTGGTGATCACTGTTCCTGTGCTGGCTTCGCTTCCTGCTGCTGGGATGGTTAAAATTGTCCCGATGGGTAATGCTTCTTTCACTGTTGCCTTACCGACAAAGAAATCCCACACATCGCCCTGATAGGGGACGCCAAACGCAATCGCCTTGGCCGAATCAATGACGCTGCCGCCGCCCACTGCCAGGATAAAGTTGATCTGGTTTTCCCGGCAAATCTTAATCCCTTCTCGTACGAGGCTGAGCCGGGGATTGGGTTTGACGCCGCCAAGTTCAACAAATTCAACGCCAGCTTCTTTTAGAGAAGCAACCACCCTGTCATACAGACCGGTTTGTTTGGCGCTGTTGCCGCCGTAGTGTAACAATATTTTTTTGCTGTATTTACTGGTCTCTTTGCCAACGCTATTCTCGGTTCCTCTGCCAAATATTATCTTGGTCGGATTATGAAAAATAAAATTATCCATTCCAATGCCATCCTTTCCAGTGTTTTAATATCCAAATTATACCATTCGAAACAGCATAACAAGAGGCTCACAAAGAAGTGTGATATTAAGTCACCGTTATGCCGATATAATACATAGAACTGGATAATACACGATCTTAAAGACAAGTTGAATAAAAAACGATTGATGCAAATGAAAATTTATCAGCCACTCAAAAGTTCTTTCTTGCGCCGGGGTAAGAGATTAATTATAGGGGCCTCATTACTGTTCTTATCAGGGCTTGGCTTATGCCAGGCAGCCGATAGTGAATTGATTGAAAACTGGGACACAACGGCTGCGCCTTATTTCTTCCTGTTTGGCCCAGGTCAGAGTCGGGCGGTTTCAGGTATTGAAGATACTGCCGCTGAAGATAGCAAAGTTTTACAACTGGAACTGGCTTCTAACCCAACACCTGGGCCAGGCAACGGCCCCGAAATCCAAACCCAAACGACTTTTAAATTTACAACATATTCCAGTCGTTTGAAGACCGCCAATTGCTCTGCTCAACCCAACGCCGGTGTTGTCACCGGGTTCTTCACTTACTACAATGATGGCAGAGATTACAATCTGGATGGATTGCCCGACAACAGTGAAATTGATTTTGAATGGTTATGCGCTGAGCCTGAAACGATTTATCTGACAATGTGGACCGATTATCGTGATTCGGATGAGGCGCATAAACGAGTGGCGCGAAAAATCAATCTGAAAACGGGCGTCATCGAATATACCTGTTATTTTGAAGCGTATGGCGAGGAAGCTTGCCAACCGCTGAAAGGCGCTGCAAACCAGCCTGAGGCAATAGCGCCTCTGACCGGTTACGACTCCAGTACAGCATATTATGAGTATGGTCTCACCTGGACTTCCATACGGGTGACCTGGTGGTTGAAAAATCCAGGCTCAGAAGACACAATCACGCTGTGGGATTACCAGGGACCTGCCACTCATATTCCTTCTCGCCCAGCCTATCATATGATTAACGTCTTTCACACCAATAATTGGACGCCTTATGATCACCCTGGGGCAATCGAAGCACCCAACGCGCCCATCTCTGCCTTCGTGGATTGGACAAAAATCGCAGTAACCGCGTTTCCAAATACTACAAAAATTTATTTCCCTCTCGTGAAATAAATCACCAGCCTCACCGGGCCATCAACGAATAAGTCAATCCGTACAAAATGGTGGCGATGAAGCAGGTAACTACCATCACGGGTAAGCCACGCCTGCTCCATATTTTAGATGTTATCGGGGTACGCGTCTTCTCGGAAATTGAGACGACGACTATATTTGCCGTAGAACCGATAATGGTTGCATTGCCGCCCAGGCCAGCGCCCAGAACTAATGCCCACCAAAGAGGCTGAATATTCATTCCGGATGAGCCCAGACCCTCAATAATCGGGATCATCGCAATTGTGATAGGAACATTATCAATCACTGCCGATAAGATGGCAATCGCCCAGATTAAAATAATGCCAAATAATACGGGAGGCGTATTATTAAATCGTGCAAGGAATGAGGCAAGATGATGCAAGACGCCTGCCGATTCCATACCGCCCACAATGATAAACAACCCGGCGAAGAAGACCAGCACACTCCATTCAATCCTTCGCAATACTTCATTGATAGGTTGTCTGGCCCAGACTAAAGCTACGGCGGCGGCGCCTAATGCGATGAATGAAGCGCTAATTTGCAACTTTCCCTGCAACAGAAAAAGAAGCAACGCGCCAGCCAACACAATCAACACCCGCCGGGCTGTGATTGGATCTTCAAACGCCTGCCTGGGATTCAATTTCATAATTGCTTCAGGATCGACCGGGGGCTGCGCCAGTTCTCGGCGAAACAAGAAACGCAACAATACAAGCGCCACCAACCACGTGACAATAATGATGGGCAATGAATGGGTTAAAAAATCAGTGAAAGATAAATTTGCCGCTGAAGCAATCAATACGTTAGGTGGGTCGCCCACCAGCGTCGCCACACCCCCTGTATCTGATAATAACGCCTCAGCCATTAACAATGGGGTCGCATTGACGCCCAGAACTTCACTGATAAGGATTGTCACTGGGGCAATGAGAACGACCGTTGTGACATTATCCA
Organism: uncultured Anaerolineaceae bacterium; assembly: GCA_964503685.1. Taxonomy (GTDB): domain Bacteria; phylum Chloroflexota; class Anaerolineae; order Anaerolineales; family Anaerolineaceae; genus CAZDAW01. Next base: position 96,649 of record CAZDAW010000001.1, read on the forward strand.
AGAACATTGATAATATAGTCGTGACAGTGCCCAGTAAAATCATCAATCGAACTGGTTTACCCCTGGATAACCTGCCAGCCCATACGGCAATATATTGAAAAAATCCGGTCGGTTCTAATAACGAGACAAGCATCATCATCCCCAGCAATAAACCCACTGTATTGAAGTCAATGGCTTTGAAAGCCTGCTCTTCCGTATAAAATTGGAATATCGTTCCTGCAACAACCATCGCAACAGCGCCGGCTATCGCGACAATGGAACGGTTGAGTTTTTCGCTGAAAATCAGATAGATGCTGCCTAAAAAGATTACTCCTGAAATAATCATTTGGAGAATCATTGAGTTCCTCTTTTACGATGATAAGCGCCATGTACTCAATAAGGATGTGCCAACATCAACACGCGAGGCTATTCCAATCAGTTGTTTTTCGGAATTTACGACTGGCATATCTAACAAATCTTCCTGATAGAGCATCGCAAAGGCGCGTAACAAACCGCAGTCATCTTCAACGTAAATGGCCGGTTGCATTACACTATCAACAGATAGCGCAAGCGCTTCTTGAGATGGCAGCCTGTTCTCAACTGCCCCAAAATCGCCGACATAACCGAAGTCCTGGACAAGTTTGATGAAATCAGGCATCACCAGCGTCAAGAGATCGCGTAACTGTAACAAACCCACAAGTCTGCCTTTTTCATCAACCACAGGCAATGTGCCGATATGTTTTTCCAAACACAAGGCAGCAGCTTCTTTGATAGTGGCAGAGGCTGGTATCGAGAAGACATGACGCTTCATACATTCCGTAATATTTCTGAAACCAGTCATACTACCTCCTGATTTTTATGTATTTAACTCAAAATAATACACAAATTGTAAATTTCACTGTCAATAGCCTGAAAGGTCAAAACAATCTCTTTCAAGATAGAAGAAAGACTGTTTTACCCCAAAGGGGACTTATCTCTGCGAAACTTTGCTTCACTCGCAGAGATGAAAAACGGGTAAGTTTTTCTAATCCTGAACTCTCGTTATTTAGGTTAATTATATGTGTTATTTAATAACAGAAGGGAAACAAAATCTCACCAACCCGTGAAGTGCATTTAAGATTGGATGATAAAAAGTGGTTTATAATACAAAGCAATTCTTTTTTATGATAGGGAAATCTATCAGGATTTTTAAGAATTTTTATGCGTTTGTACGACACATGTGGGGGCGTATTTCCCTGCCCGAATCCGTGTTTTTAGGGTTGGTAGCGATTATTGTTGGCCTGTTGACTGGGGTTGGGGTCTGGCTGTTCAAACAACTGATCAATTTGATCCAGAAGTTTATGTTCAACACATTAGGTAATCTTATTGAACCTTATGGGCGTTGGACAATGGCAGTATTGCCTGTTGCAGGGGGAGTGGTTGTTGGCCTTATCTCATACTTCGTGATAGGCAAAGAGCGATACCATGGCTTACCGGGTATTATTGAAGCGTGCGCATTGGCAGGCGGGAGACTCCCATTTGCAAAAATGCCGATCCGGGTTACTGCCGCTGCGCTCTCTATCGGTTCGGGCGCATCGGTTGGTCCCGAAGATCCTTCGGTTCAAGTCGGAGCCAACATCGGTTCGATGATCGGTCAATGGCTGCATTTCTCTGAAGAACGTGTCAGAGCGCTGGTTGCTGGCGGCGCCGCAGCGGGGATTGCATCAGCTTTCAATGCCCCGATTGCCGGCGTCTTTTTTGCTCTCGAAGTTTTATTGGGAGAATTAAGCGGAAGTTCTTTTGCTTATATCACAATCTCTGGCGTCATCGCTTCGGTATTCACACAGGCTGTTTCCGGGTCACAACCTGCTTTTAATATCCCACAGTATTCATCTAACTCTATCTGGGAACTTCCCCTTTATCTTGGGTTGGGTTTGTTGGCTGGCCCTTTGGCTGCCGCTTATATTCAACTCATTACACTATCCCGTAAATTATTCCATAGACTGGCCATCCCCGTATGGTGCAAGCCAGCCTTAGCCGGGTTGATGGTTGGTGGTGTTGGCGTTTTATTACCGCAAATATTTGGCGTGGGTTATGAAGTGATTGGTTCAATCCTGGAGAATAATTCTTTAACTGTACTTCTTCTGCTGGTTTTATTGATCGCAAAATTGATTTTAACCCCGGTATCCATTGGCGGTGGTTTCGTTGGGGGCGTTTTTGCTCCTTCCTTATTCCTTGGCGCAACCTTAGGAGGGGCCTATGGCATGGTTGCCAATTGGCTATTCCCATCGTTAGAAATTTCTATGCCTGCTTTTGCAATGGTCGGAATGGCAGCAGTTTTGGCCGGTACCGTGCATGCACCTCTTACCGCTCTCCTGTTATTATTTGAAATGACGCACGATTACCGAATCATACTGCCACTCATGTTTGCCGTAGCAGTATCTCTGATTGTGGCGCGCAGATTTCAAAAAGAGTCGGTTTATCAGTTGCCCCTGGTGGAAAATGGAATTCGACTTGAAAATGGGCGCGACGTTGAAGTTCTGGAAGGAATCACTGTTCAGGAAGTGATGTACAAGGATCTGACTTATCTCAATGAAAGCGATACAATCTCTACTGCCGTTGATCTCTTCAGTAAAACTCGCCGCCATGGATTACCTGTCATCAATTCATCGGGTGAACTGTCTGGCATGCTCACATTGGAAGATATCGAAAAAGCTTCCAGCAAAGGTATAGATGAAGAAAATGATATTGTAGGAGATATATGTACTCGTCAATTGGAAACGGTTTATCCTGATGAAACCATCGGGACTGCTTTTCGGAGGATGAGCGTTAAGGATATCGGACGTCTACCGGTAGTGAGCCGTGAAAACCCTCTCCAATTGATCGGGGTGTTACGGCGCAATGATATGATCAGGGCGTACGAAGTGGCTCTTACCCGACGCGCCTCGCTGCGCCATCGTACGCATCAGGTCAGATTGGGTATCCTGAGCGGCGCAGATGTTCATGAGGTCATTGTTCACACCAATTCTGGTTGCGCAGCCAAACGAATTAAAGAGGTAACATGGCCGCGTGACTGTGTTATTTCCTCGATCCGCCGTGGGCAAAAAATTTTACTGCCTCATGGCGATACACTTCTAAAACCAGGGGATGTCCTTATTGTTGTGACCGAAGGAAGCGGACTGGAAGAAGTAGAAAGAATCTGCGCAGTTACCACAGAGTAAGTTTTCCAATAGATCGATTTATTGCACAGGGCTTTCTTTATGGATTGTCCCCAATATAATCTGCCAATTGTGGACCACATGGCGACCGATCCATCCGCATTTCAGGGAAAGTCGTGCTTTTTACTTACCCTTCGGCAAGAGGATGTATAAAAGTTGGTTTAGCAGTCGGCAGCGGCGTGTTAGTGATAGTGGGGACCTGGGTTGAAGTCACGGCGGCGATCGGGCCTGCCTTGAAAGTGTTTGTGATCATCGGCGTCATTGTTGATAGTGATGGTATCAGTGGATACAAACGCTGAGCGAAAACCTGATCAGGATCATTCGCTGGCAGTTATTCAAGTTACGCCCAGAAGATCGGTGATCTGGCTATCCTTAAAGAAAGAGCTGATCCATTCCCATCACCCAGAAGCTCAATTCCAGCTTGAGAAAATCTAATTACGTTATGCCAGTGTTCGTAAACCAGGAAAAGGCAAAAAGTACGGCGTTGCCTAGCGGATGCGTGATCTGTTTATGGATCGCTGGAACCTCTGGCTGCGCCCGATTTTCTGAGGAATTGATGGATATTTTATTTAATTGCATTTTATTTCTACTGGCTATTTGCTGTTTGGAAAATTTCATACACAGCGAATTGAATAACGAATCAACTTAAAAAGGTGGAAATTTCCTATTGACTTATCAAGGATTTACCTCTATAATGTTATAGACTTCCATACGTATAGAGGTATAGACCAATTACTCGTTAGCAAAAAATCCTGTGCGGCAAGGAGTTGAGATGCTTGACAAGCAAAGTCCCATCCCGATTTATTACCAGATCCAAAAAATCCTGCTCAACAAAATCGAGAAGGGCATCTGGCCGCCTAAAACCCGTCTTCCGTCCGAACGTGAACTGGCAGAGCAGTTTGGCGTCAGCCGGATGACCATGCGCAATGCGCTTGAAGGTCTTGAACGCAGCGGCGTGTTGACGCGTGAAATCGGGCGGGGAACATTCGTTGCCGAACCTCGGCTAACCTCATCTCTTTCTACATTAACTGGTTTTAGCGCCGAGATGAGAGCGTTGGGTAAACAGGCCAGCGCACGCGTGCTCCGTCTTGAAACCCAATTGCCTTTTCCCAAAATCACTCATCTTATGGGCCTCGATCCCATCCAGGAACTGGTTGTCGTTGAACGCCTTCGCTTTACCGACAACGAACCAATGGCCATCGAAACCTGTTACCTCAATTTCCCCAATTGCTTCAACCTGCTTCAGGAAGACCTGACAGGATCGTTATATCAAATCTTGATCAGCAAATTTGACCTGATTCCGTCGCACGCCCGCCAACAAATAACCGCCGGGTTGAGCAACAAGACGGAAAGCGAGTTGCTGGGAATTAAGCCCCGTTCTGCCGTTTTGCGCCTGAACCGTCTTACCCGTGACCAGAACCAACAACCCTTTGAATTCGTCGAATCGACTTATCGCGGCGATAAATATATTTTCGATGCAGAACTGACGCTTTCTTACCCTTGAAAAAGGGATATCTCTGTATCATCAATCATCGTATCAGATCAGGAAAAGGAAAGCATTTACAATGTCAAAAATGAGTAAAATGGCGCGACGCGAGGCGCTTGAAGGCTGGCTGTTTATCCTGCCGCTGCTGATTGGCATTGGCATCTTCACTTATGGCGCTTTGATATATTCCTTTAAGATATCCCTGACTCGTTGGGACCTGTTGACGCCCCCTGTTTTCATTGGGTTTAACAATTATGCTTATATCTTCAAGGATAAAAATTTTATCGAAAGTTTTCTCAACACACTGTTTTTTGTCGTCACGATGGTTCCCCTGGGGATTGCCCTGGCTCTGGCGCTGGCGATCTTGCTCAACAGGCCCTTAAAGGGGCTTGGTTTCTTTCGCTCGGCTTATTACCTGCCCTCGATTACATCCACTATTGCAGTGGGCATGGTCTGGTTATGGATTTTCAATCCTGATATCGGCGTATTGAATTCTCTCTTACACCTGATCGGAATAGCCAATCCACCCCGCTGGCTGGAAAGCACGCTCTGGGCAAAGCCAGCCTTACTCATTCTCCGTCTATGGCAGATTTCCGGCTATTACATGATCATGTACCTGGCCGGTCTCCAACTCATTCCAAACGAACTCTACGAGGCGGCGCAACTAGATGGCGCTTCAGGCTGGCATCGTTTGATCCACATTACCGTTCCCCTGCTTTCAAATACAACTTTTTTTGTGACAACATTATTAACAATCGAGTCGTTCAACATCTTCGAAGCCATTTATGTAATGACCCGCGGTGGGCCAGGCGGTTCTACAAATACGCTCTTGTATTACATCTATAACCGCGCTTTTCAAGCTTCGCCGCCAAAAATGGGTTACGCATCAGCAATGGCCTGGGTGCTTTTCGTCATCCTCTTCCTGGTCACATTGCTGCAATTCAGCATGAGAAAGAAACAAGGAGAATCAAATTACTGATGCAAAATAATTCCGCGCCCGCCGCAAAATCTTCATTTCGTTTTCCCATATCTTTCAGTAAAGGGTTGCTCTATTTCTTGCTGGCTGCGATGGCATTTACAACGCTTTACCCCTATATCTGGAGCGTCACAGCATCGTTTAAGACAGATAAGCAGTTATATAATGGCAATCCTCTGGATCTCATTCCCAATCCTTTTGTACTGGATAATTACCAGAATGCTTTGACTCGAGTCCCATTTGGACGTTTTTTACTTAATACAACACTGGTTGCCACAGTTGTTCCCCTGGTTTCTATTGCGATCAGCTCTCTGGCAGCATATTCTTTTGCCCGTCTGAGGTTTCCGGGGAGAGATGTGATATTTATCATGCTGCTTGGGGTAATGATGATGCCAGGACACATCACCTTGATTCCCAATTACGATATAGTCCGCCGTCTTGGTTGGATCAACACTTACTGGGCAATGATCATTCCGCCTATTTTTGGAAGCGGCATCGTTTTCAATTTGTTTTTCATGCGCCAGTTCTTTCTTGGGTTTCCACGCGAGCTTGAAGAAGCGGCGACAATCGACGGCTGCTCGCGCTTTAAAATATTTACCCATCTTCTCCTTCCGAATGCGAAGCCTGCCCTGGCAACTATTGCGATCATCTCTTTCAAAGACCAGTGGAATGCCTTTCTCTGGCCGTTGGTGGTCATCAACGATTATAAGATGATGCCGATTCAGGTGGGTTTATCGTATTTTCAAGGAAATGTTCATACCAGTTGGGGAACACTGTTAGCTGGCGCAACGCTGTCAATTTTACCGTTGATTCTGGTGTTTATCATCTTCCAGCGTTATTTTGTCAGCGGCATGTTGACATCCGGTCTGGCTGGTAAATGATTAAGAGTCCCTAATATATCACCCGTGAACAAGGAGGCAAAACCACACAAAGTTACCCGATATCAACGCATTTCAATCAAAAACATTCCAATAACCCAAACTATTTCAAGGAGTAGATCATGTCAAGCAGACTCAATCTCTTTTATAAATTGATGGTCATTATGACCATAACAGCAATGCTTGTAGCTGGCTGCGCCAGCCAGACGCCGGCACCTGCTGAACCGCCTGCAGAAGCAACTGAAGCGCCGGTAGTTGCAGAGGCCCCTGCTGTCACAGAGGCCCCTGCCGCAACCCAGGCTCCGGCCGAGCGCACAAAGCTCCAGGTAGCTTCCTGGTGGGATTTCAATACGACTACAGCTCTTCAAGAGCTGAAAACCCAGTTCGAAGCCAAGAATCCCGATTTGGAACTGGAATTTGTCCAGATTGCTTCAAAAGATTACGCCGATAAAATCCTCACCATGATTGCTGGCGGCGGCGATGTTCCAGATGTGATGATGATTGCGATGGACAAATTACCGATGTTCGCCGATCGCGGCGCAATCACTAACCTTGATCAATATTATACCGAAGAATTGAAAGCCGATATGTACCCGGTGGCGCTTAATGCCCTCAAGTATCAGGATAGCTTCTATGCGGTGCCGCGTACTGTTACCACTCAGGTTATGTATCTGAATAAAGCGATGTTCGAAGCAGCCAATGTAACTTACCCAAGTGATGACTGGACCTGGAAAGAATTTCTTGACATTGCCAAACAACTTTCCAAGACTGATGACAATGGGCAACCGATTCAATGGGGTTTCTACTTCCCCAAATGGAACGACGGCTTCTATCAATTCCTGCGTCAGAATGATGGCGGCCTTGTCAGCGAAGATGGAACAAAATCCATGCTCAGCGATCCCAATTCGGTAGAAGCCTTGCACTTCCTCCAGGATATGATTGTTAAGGATAAAGTTGTTCCTACCGAAACTCAGGCCCAACAATTTGGCAATGATGACGTCGCTCCCTTCATCGCCGGAAAAGTGGCCATGCTGGTTGGCGGCATTTCCTGGCAGGCTTCGCTAGACGAAGCAAAAGTGGAATACGATATGGTGCCTCTGCCTGCCGGAAAACGCAAGATGAACACTTCCTTCGTCAATGCCTGGGCTATTCCAAAAGGCGCCAAGAACCCCGATCTCTCATGGCGTGTGCTTGAATTCTTCGGCGGCAAAGATGGTCAACAGATCGTCCTGGATCAGGCCTTAGGTTTACCTGCCAGTAAGGGTGTGGATACGACCGCATTCCTTGCCAAACACCCAGACAATCATTACTTCATCTACGCAATGGCTGACGCCGATCCCTTCCCCACTCCACTCCATGGCGTTGATTTCTTCAATCTTGTTGAAAAAGAATTTGATCTGATGTGGAGCGGCCAGATCTCTGTTGAAGATGCGGTTGCTGCTGTCGAGAAAACCGGTAATGACATTCTCGCCGGAAATCAGCCCTGATGTCTGATCAATTTCCGAGAGCAATGCCTGGTATTTACCAATAAGCGAACGTAAAATGATTCATGATTGAGTGTAAGGGCAGGTTGAAAAACCTGCCCTTACAGAGCAACACCTCATTTTTTAAGTTTTCATTTCAAATAGTCCAGGAATTCATGCGGAGGATAAATATAACCCATGTATTGTGATGCTTACCATACAGCCGTCATTGATTTACTCAATCGAATTAATAAAACCCAAACTCAGGCGCTGCAACAGGCTGCCGCATTAATTAAAAAATCCATTGATACAGGAAATGTTGTCCATATCTTTTCAACGGGACATTCGCATATGCTCGTGGAAGAGATGTTTTACCGGGCTGGCGGGCTTGTGCCGGTAAACCCAATCTTTGACCCTGGAACAATGCTCCACCAGGGCCCCCAAAGAAGCACGCAATTCGAACGCCTTCCAGGATACGCGCGCGTTATTTTTCAAAACGCTGATACTCGTCCGGGTGAACCGATCATTATCGCTTCCAATTCCGGGATCAATCCTGCACCTATAGAAATGGCTTTGCTGGCAAAAGAAAAAGGATTGCCAGTCATTGCCATTACTTCCTGTCAAATATCCAGCGCTTTACCCTCGCGTATGCCTTCCGGGCAAAAATTAATGGATGTTGCTGATATTATATTAGATAATTGTGTTATCGAAAGCGATGCAGCTATTGTGGTCGGCCCAGGCGGTGAAAAAGCCGGGGCATTTTCAACCATTGCTGGCGCTTATCTTATTCAGCAGCTCGTATTGAGTGTGGCTGCTGCTTTTCATGAGGAGGGCAAAGTCCCCCCGATCTTCGTCAGCGCCAATGTCCCCGGCGGCGACGAATGGAATGCACAGTTGACAAAAAAATATAAAGGACGGATTTCACAATTGTGAATGCTTCAGCTTATTTCCTCGGAGTGGATGGCGGCGGCACTAAAACCGAAGCCCTTGTAGCCGATGAGCAGGGGAATGTTCTTGGCCGCGGCCTGGGCGGTCCTGCAAATGCCAACTTTACGGGTTATGAAATAGCTGTCAATTCCCTGGAAACTGCTGTTACTCGGGCAATCAACTGCGCCGGCAATCCGTCAATAACACAGACTGCCATTTGCGCGCCAACAATCGGTCATTATTGCAGCATCAGAACTCTGGCAGAAAAACTCCGTTTACCCGTTGAAACCTTACAACTTTACGGCGACGATCTGAGTACATTTTACGGCGCGTTAGGAAAAGAGACCGGCATTGTTGTTCTGGCTGGCACAGGCTCCTTTGCTCTTGGGATTGATCACACAGGAAAAGAAGTTTCTCTCGGTGGGTGGGGTTCTCTCGCTGGCGACGAAGGCAGCGGTTATGCAATAGGTCTTTCCGCCATCAAAGCGGCCATAAAGGAATATGACCACCGCGGACCTTCCACGCAATTAACGCCGTTGATCATTTCCCATTTCAATATCACAGATATAGGTGAATTAAGGACCCGCCTTTACCAACAGAGTAATTACCAGCAAGCCATCAGCACAATTGCACCGTTAGTGCTTCAAAGCGCCTGTGCAGGCGATAAAATCGCCATTCAGATCATTGAGCAGGCTGCTTGTGACCTCGCGCAATTAGGCATCGACGCCCTCAACCAACTCAATCTTGATTTGCATACCGATTGGCTGGCCCTGACAGGCGGCATCGCCAGATTTGGCGATCTGTTGTGGGAACCTTTTTGCGCATGCATCCATGCGGTTGTACCTGATCTTCAGGTACGCCCGGCCCGTTTCGCGCCGGGCGTCGGGGCCCTTATGTGCGTTTATAAATCCAACGATATTCCCTTCAGTCCCGCATTACTGAATCATCTGGAAACGAGTTATGCGGCGATACTTCACTCGCCGCCGGAGGTATAGCAAGATGTTGCAGGAGAAATATTTCGATGCCATGAAAGATGTCCTCAAAATTATCGAGGATACGCAAAAAGAAGCCATCAATCGTTCGGCGGAAGTTATCGCCGAATCTCTGGTCCATGATGGCGCATTTCATATTCTGGATACCGGCCACATGCTAATGTATGAAGCCATCGGCCGATCAGGTGGAATGATGGCAGTCCGTCCAATTATCACCAACGTAACTGTTGAAAATCCCGTTCGTCCTCGCAAGCAGGCGGCCAGTAAGCGAAGAATTTACCTGGACTCAATCGCCGGATTGCCGGAATTTATTTGCGAAAAGAGCGCGTTACTTCCCGGCGATGTATTGATGATCGGTTCCGTATCTGGAATCAATATCCTGCCGGTTAGCATCGCATTAGAAGCCCGCAAACGCGGCATTCACACCATTGCCCTGACGTCTGTGGCCTACTCAAAATCTCTTAAACCGAATAACCCGGCTGGCAAACGTTTATTTGAGGTATGTGACATTGTTCTAGATCATTGCACACCTGTAGGCGATGCCCTGGTGCCAGTAGAAGAATTGGCGTTGAGCATTTGCCCGGCTTCAGGAATCGCCGCGGCCTACATCAATTGGGCGTTGCAGGCGCAGATTGTTGAAGAATTGTTGCGTCGGGGTAAGAAACCCAGTATTTATATCAGCAACCACATGCCCGGCGCTGATGCGCATAACATTCAGGCCCTGGAATCTTACGAGAAATTGGGGTATTAACCAGGATCGAAAAGTAGGAGTAATCTTTTATGCAGTTTACCTTAGAAAACGAACTTACCGGTATTACCCTGAGCGGTAAGCCGTTAGCAATTACTGGACTGGTCAATAAATTAACTGGCGACAAGTACATCAAATACACAACCGACGCGCCTTTATGCCAGATCGTGTGCATGAAGGCCGGCGACACAGAGCGTCTGCTGTTTATCCCGGCAGGCGAACCGGGGGTTGAAAATCATAAAGAGGCTGACTATCAAGAACTCAAACTCTCATTTGGGGGTATTTCCAATCAGGTTGAAACGCTCAATATTCGGATTGAAATTGTCATTCGTTTGGAAAATGTAACCGGAGAAAGTCACTGGCAGATCAATATTGCCAATCAGGCTGAGGGCGTGGATGTTGTCGAAGTACTCTTCCCATACCTGCGCGGCGTCGCGCTGGGTGAAAGCTGGGAAGATGATGTAATCATTTATCCTCACCATGCCGGCGAAAAAACCGTCGCCCCGGCCCGCGAATATACCAGCGAGCGCTTTCAGAGCTTCTCTCGCGCCCAAACTCAAAAAGACGGCGATATCTGGCAGCGCGAGATCAATTACTGCGGCCTGGCTTCGATGACCTGGATGTATTATTATGATCCTGAACAGGGCCTGTACTTTGCCTCTCACGACGATGACTTTCCGGTTACCGGCTTGCGGGTTGAAACCGGCGGCCCGGCCAATCCTTGGATGGGATTTGCTTTCCGCAAATATCATCGTATTCGCCCAGGGCAGGAATGGCAATCCAAACCGTACGTGATTGCTCTGACAGACCAGGACTGGCATTGGGGCGCGCGACGCTACCGCACCTGGATCTTACCCAAAATGGAGATCCTTCCCAATCCCCCCGACCTGGCGGATGAGTTTTCATTGACCAAATGTTATTCGCTCAAACGCGAGGGACGGGTTATTCACCATTACCGTGACCTGCCCGATATCTTTTCCAAAGGCAAATCTGCCTTTCGCTCCAGGCATATGTTCATCGCATCGTGGAACCGCGGCGGCTTCGATACCGACTACCCCGAATATCAGCCGGATATGGATCTGGGAAGTCCGATGGAGCTCTACAATGCCTGTCAGGAAATCATCCGGAATGATGGACACATTACTTTTTATATCAATGCCCGCATCTTTGATCTTGGCTCGAAATACTTTAAAACATTGGGCAAGTGTTGGGCCATCAAAGACCATGCAGGCAAGATGAAAGAGGAACACTACGACTGGCAGAGCAATTTTGCTGTTTCCTGCCCGGCTGAACGTTCCTGGCAAGAATACCTGATGGACATTGCTTGCTGGATGGTGCAATCGTATCATGCCCGCGGTATTTACCTGGATCAGCTCGGTTCCGCCGAACCCATTCCCTGCTACGATTCCGTCCATACGCATCAGGATATTGGCGACTTCAACCACGGTTATTTGACCATCCTTCGCGAATTGCGCCCGCGCCTGCAACAGCTTAACCCAGATACCTATCTGATGATCGAAAACTGCGGCGATATCTACAGTCCCTATGTCTGGACAAACCTGGTCTGGAACGGCGAGCCCTACGATGAGTTCTTTAATCTATACCGTTATACCTTCCCGGAATTTGGCATCGTCCACATGGTTAATCCAATCACGAATTTACAGGGCGAGGCGCGCCGGGAACGTTTTTACCAAGACATGGAACGCGCCACGCTTCTGGGAGCCGTATTCTGGTTGGGACTGGATAAATTTGGCGACGAAGACCAACACCTTTGGGAATATATGACGCAAACCGTGGATTTCCGCGCTCGCCTGCAACCATTCATCAAAGATGGTAAATATCTGGATACTGAAGGTATTCTCTCAACCAGCTCTGATATCCGGGTCAGCCACTGGCAACTGACCGGCGACCGTCATTTATACGTGATCGGAAACCGCCGGCAACTGGCAGATCAAACGATCAAGATCAATCTGCCGGACAAAGTTGAATACCAGCTATCAACCGAAAACATTGATCGAAGTGTTGAACCACTGACTGCCGAACGAGGGAATCATTCGTTAACCATTAAAGTCCCGGCGCATACCCTCTCATACGTATTAGTAGATTTCAATTAAGACTCTCAATATGCGATTAACCGTTCTGGGTCATTATGGATCATTTTCAGGGGCAGGCGGCGCCTGTTCAGGTTACCTGGTGGAGCACAACGGGTATCGCCTGCTCCTCGATTGCGGCAACGGTGTGCTCAGCCGCTTGCAGCAATATTGCTCAATAGACGACCTGTCTGCAATTCTCTTATCCCATTTGCATTTTGATCACATCGGGGATATATTTCCACTCCGCTACGCCATCGAAACCCGCCTGGCATTAGGAGAAACCCTGCCGCTCTTGCCGCTCTATTACCCTGCCACGCCGGCAGAGGCCGCTGCCATGTTGGCGGAAGATAGTCTATTCACCAGTATCCTGATAAAAAACGGCATGCGATCGCCCATTGGTCCTTTCCAGGTAGAATTTTTTCGTATGGATCATTCCATCGAAAGCTATGCTATTTCAATCTGTGTGGAAGGTGAAAAGCTCGTCTATTCAGGAGACACGCTGATGAATCCGCGCCTGATGGAAATTGCAGCCGGCGCCGATCTCCTTCTGTGCGAAGCAACCGTTGCTGGCGATATATCTTGCAAGCAAGACGCCCTCCCGCACATGACCGCCAACCAGGCCGCCCAAACAGCCGCCATAGCCGGCGTTCACCGCCTGTTGCTCACCCACTTTTGGTACCGGCAGGATCGTGAAATGCTTCTGGCTGAAGCGCGCCGCACTTTCGCAGCAAGCGAGTTGGCTGAAGAAATGCACACTTATGAAATCTGCCAGCTTTCCTGAATAATGATTGAGTTCAGCCGCGTTGATCCTGGGTCTGTTCACTAGGGGTTGTTCAATGTATCCAGAAAAGTTTGCTCAAAGCGTGTTGCATTGGCCGACACAGCGAAGCGGATGTCAGGACAGCCCGCCTGTATTTTCGTTTGACCGCTTTGCGGCCCTTCATCTTCCACGACGCACAAGGTGTTGCTTTCGAAAGTTACCAAACTCTCGTCTGTCAGTACAGCGGCGGCCAGTTGATCCCAGAAATAGTCCTGCGCCTGGAAATAGCCTTTTCCTCTTGTGAAAAGTTCATAGATCCAGTTTGCTTCTGGCGTGAGATGACCGGCTTGCAGTTTTCTGTAGAAATCATCTGTGATCTTGACCTGGTTGGTGGCATCCAGGGGTACCAGCGTAATCGGGACGCCTGACTTGAAAACAATATTTGCCGCGCTTGGGTCAATGTATATGTTGAATTCAGCTACCTGATTATCAATTAACCCGGCGCTGACGTTGCCAGGAACATGCACAGCCCCTCCCATTGCATAGATCATCTCAATATTTTCTGCACTCGCTGGATTACTCTGTAATAATTCCGCGATGGTGGTAAGGGGACCAAGTGAGAGCAAAGTAACTTTTTGAGGCGACAATTGAATTGTCGAAGCGAGCAAATCCACCGCGTTTTTTTCTGAAACGGGGTTCTGTCCATCAGGTAGAGTCAGGCCCGTGCCCATGAACGTATTATCGGTAATGCGCCAACTCTCTGGAAAGGCATGGTTCCCGTTCAACGGCGTCTCTCGCCCGCAAGCTACCGGTATTGGGGCATGGCCAGCCAGCGCGACCAGCCCAAGGGCATGTTGTACGCCGGGAGTGCAGCGCCCCATGCCTGTTCCTGCAATCGTGATTGCCTTGATGGAAATGTCGGTTCGTTGCAGCAAATAGAGAATCGCCATCCAGTCATCCGATCCCATGTCAGTGCTGATCACTACAGGTTTGGAACTGGCTGCTAAAGTTGGAGCCGCGTGAGGAGTAATTGTCGGCAGGGGTTCTGGGGTGGATTCTGCTTCCTCAACCACTATCGGCCCCAATGTACCGTACTTTGTATCGGGCGGAGAATAGAAACAGACAAAGTAGAATGGGCCTCGTGTTATCTGCGCGGTTACCTGTTTTCTGCTGCCTGCAAGCGTTTCCCAGGCATTTATTATATTTACCCAGGGAGGCGGATCAGGTGACGGCCACTGGTCAAGGTCAACGAATGTTTTGCCTTCGTTAAGAGTTACGATTACCAGTCCATATTTATCATAATCTTTGTTCTCAACAACCCAATCTATCGTGATCTTGCCGGCCTGAATAGTCTGGGGCCCGTTGTAAACGCATTTATCCCCATCAAAGGTGATGATGATATCCGCTGTAGGTGATGCCGCCGCAGAAGACGGTGTTGTTGGTGCGGGGTTAGGCGCAGGTTGTGGGGTGGCGCATGATACAACTACAAATAGCAAAATCAAAGTCAATCTAATCGTTCGAGTATGTATTAGTTTGTGATTCATTTTGTTCTTCCTTTCTTGTTTGTGCAACTTGAACAGGGGGCTTACGAGTGCTGCGTCAGATGAGTGGAGAAACCCTCATGATGGCCCAGTTATTGTATGGCTGCGGCTTACGTTTGATGGCGTCTTTACGTTTGCGGGTAAGAGATGTGGACTTTAACCAGCACCAGATTATGGCGCGTGACCCAAGAGGAATGCATGATAGCACAACGCAGGAATTTACAAAAAAATGAAGTATTAGGGCGTTGTTTTCACATACAGAATATCGTTATCCAATCCTTTTCCGTTAATATCCGTATCAGAACTCCAGACGATCACCCATTTGGCTTGTCCATCCACGGCAATATCCGGGCTATCATCATCTCCCGCATCTGTGCTGGCGGTTGAGTGGGCTACCGAAGGCGTAAACCAGCTAAAAGCCCCATTCGTAACGGTATCTCCGGTCATGAAAATATTATTATCGGCTTTGAACTGCCCACCGTAAGTTTCAGTGCTTTGCCAGGTTACATACCATCTTCCGCCCCCAAAAGCGATACGGGGCGATAAGTCATCTCCACTATCGGTCGCCGCATTGGTGTTCACCGGTTTTGGGGCGCTCCAGGTTTGGCCGCCGTCAATGCTGAGGGCAAACAGAATATCTCGATCTTTACCCGTTCCTCCGCCTTGCGAATCGCTGGAAACCCACACCGTGACCCAATTGCCGTTGCCATCGGCGGCGATATGCGGCGATTCATCGAGTGCGGTATCCGTTTGGGCGTTAGTGTTAAGCGCCGCCGGCGCCGACCAGTTCAATCCGTCAGTGCTGCGCGAGAAGAGAATATCGCCGTCGCTGCCCAATTCGGGCGCGCCTTGCGTCTGCCAAACGGTCACCCAGACGCCCTTCCCGAAGCTGATGGCTGGCAACATATCACTCGTGCTTTGCACCCCGCTGCTCAATTTTTGAGGCGCGCTCCAGGTTTGAATATCATCTGTACTGCGCGCAAACATAACGTCGCCCCGAAGCGGCAGCGACATACCGCCATAGGCTTCCCATACTGCCACCCATATACCGTCCCGGTTCGTCGCCAGGTCGGGGACAATATCTGCCAGCGAATCGGAACTGGCGTTAGTATTGACAACTTTTGCCAAAGACCACGGATGTGCAGGTTGAGCCCAGCTCGTGTTCGTACTGCGGCTGATGAAAAGATCAGAGTCTGTCCCCATCGCTCCATCCGCCGACCAGATCATTGTCCAGTTCCCCTTCCCATCCGCAACGACCTGAGGAGACCTGTCATAATCTCCGCTATGCAAGCAAAAAGGCCCATACCACGTTTTTCCATTATCCTTGCTGAATTGAGTATAAACATCTGTTTTGGAGTTATTGCCCGGACAATTTTGCCCGGCGAGATTATATGCCGGAGAATTCCCATACCAGGCTGCCAGCCAATTACCCTGGCCATCAGTCGCTACGCGTGGATTGTAATCGTTATACCAGATCGGGCCGCTATCGCCCGCCGTCGCTCTATCTGTGAGAGCATTGTTGTTTAAAATGCCTGGTTTATCCGGGCCCGAACTGCATGCGTGCAAAATTGTGGTCATAAGCGCAAAAATCACAGGCAAGATGGGCCGCCGCCGCGCCCCAATACAATTCACAGGTAAATCACGCTCTCGCAAGCCGTGAACATCACGGATTAGCTGCCGAAGCCAGTGATACATGATCTCCTCCTTCTCTGATATCCAAAGAATCAAGAATAAAATTGACTCAGCCTCAAAACGCTGTGGTATCAATCAAAGCGGAGGAGATAAGCCGTTTTCTGAATGAATAAAGGGAATAGATGGATTTTCAGCGACCTGCAAATGTTCTCAAACAACAGCTCACCGGAGAACGATCATTTTGAATCGTGAATTGAAGCTTAATGATTATCTTACCTCGAAAGAAACTCAGCGACAAGTAGGTAAAAATACAAAGTTACAGTCACAAAAATCCCCGAATATGACACTCGGGGATCCTATTCTGTATAGAACCGGTAAATTGAAGAGATCGCGGGCCGATCCCTTATTTAATCTGGTCTATCGCCTTGCGAAAGGCTTTTACCGATGATTTCCAGCTATCGATCGTTTTCCCGGCAACGACTGCGCCGATCATCAAACCTTCCACTTTCGCGCAAGTCAATTCGGCCACTGATTCGGGGGTGACAACGTGCTG
Source organism: uncultured Anaerolineaceae bacterium (assembly GCA_964503685.1). Lineage (GTDB taxonomy): Bacteria > Chloroflexota > Anaerolineae > Anaerolineales > Anaerolineaceae > CAZDAW01. The sequence continues at coordinate 113,874 of CAZDAW010000001.1, forward strand.
GGTTGGTACGACCAGCGGCATCTTAATCAATTGACGAAGGGCGCTGTAGCGCAGGAGGTCGTGGTAAGTGAACGGCTGGCCATAAGTATCGCCATCCATGATCGAAAGTTCACAAATCTGGATCGGCAAAGAATCCAGACCTGCCGCCAGACCAATGAAGTCGTTTGCGGATAGCGCCAACATTCGAGCAACCTTTTCGGGCGGCGGAAGACAACCCACGACCGCATTCCCCAGGTATAAAGAATAAAAATCAAAGCCCATATCCGCAAGACGCTGATAGGTTGTGGGGTCGGGGGTCGGCGCCGCAAACGGAACAATCCCGCATGGACGATCTTTCCAAATTTTTAGAATTTTCTCCAAAGCTGGTTTTTCTTCTTCCAACGATCCAAAATGGGTGTCGCTGGCGTGATGATGAATATTAATATGAACTTTCACCACATCCGCGCCTGCTTCCAGCGCTGCCTCTGCCAGTTCCGGGTCATTTCGAGGTAAACTGGCAATCAAGGCCAGCGGTCTTTTTCCTTCTGTAACCTCATTGAGTAATTTAAGAAATTTTGACATAATCACTCCTCTATACGATGATATTTTACAATCTGCAACACCTCTCAATTATATCCGCCTTAAAAATGTATGACTGGCTCTGATCTCATAAATTGCTTCAACCTGCCGGCAGCCCGGTTTTCCTTGTTATCCGGTCTGGCAATATCCGCTCTCTTGTAGGATAATAACCGCATGGCATCAAACGACTCTGAAAGGGGCATGGTATTTGACATTCGGCGCTTTTCCATTCACGATGGGCCCGGCATTCGCACTACCGTGTTCTTGAAAGGCTGCCCACTTTCTTGCTGGTGGTGTCATAACCCCGAAAGCCAGCAGCCGGAACAGGAAGTGATGTTTCATTCCAATCGCTGCCTGCGCTGCGGGGCATGCCAGGCTGCCTGCCCGAACGATGCCATTAGCCTGCAAGAAGAGATGTTCCTTACCGACCCGGCGCTCTGCCAGCGCTGCGGCGCCTGTGTAACCGCCTGCCCGGCGCAGGCCCGCGAACTGGTGGGCCAATCAATGACCGTCTCTGATGTGATGGCGCAAATTGAGCGTGATGGGCCCTTCTTCGATGAGTCGGGCGGGGGCGTTACCGTTTCGGGCGGCGAACCGCTCATGCAGCCGCGCTTCCTTCAAGCGTTGCTCATAGCCTGCAAACAGCTTGATCTGCATACTGTCCTGGATACTTGTGGGCATGCCTCCTGGAAGACCATTGAAGAGGTGCGCCCTTTCGTGGACTTGTTTTTATACGATATAAAATTGATAGACAACCAGCAGCACATCCGGTACACCGGTGTGCCCAATACTCAAATTCTTTCCAATCTGCAAAAACTGGCGGAAAGCGGCGCACAAATTATCCTGCGCGCTCCGCTGATTCCTGGCATCAATGATGGAGGAGAACAATTGAACCAGGTTGCTGCTCTGGCGCGCTCATTGCCGGGAGTGCAGCACCTGGATTTATTGGCCTACCATTACGCCGGGGCAGGCAAGTATGACCGGCTCAGCCTGGGCTATCGTCTGGCGCACGTAACGCCGCCGGATGCAGAACGCATGGAACAGATTGCCAGATTTTTCCGGCAAAATGGATTGCAAGTTAAAATCGGAGGTTAATTTTATGGCAATGACAGAACGTGTGGCAAAGCTCCGCCAACAAAGTCTGAATACTCATCCCACACTCTCTGGCGAGCGGGCAAATTTACTCACAGACTTCTACCTGCAGCATCAGGTTTTGGAATCGACTCCTGTGTTCAGAGCGCGCTCTTTTGAATACCTGATGGAACACAAGACTATCTGCATTAACCCCGGTGAATTGATCGTGGGAGAGAAGGGGCCTTCTCCACACGCTGCCCCCACTTACCCCGAATTATGTTGCCACTCTTTGCAAGACCTGGACATTCTGGATAAACGAGAGAAGATTCCTTTCTCAGTCAGTTCCGAAACCAGACGCCTGTATGCTGAAAAGATCATCCCTTTCTGGCAGGGCCGTTCAATGCGCGAGCTTATCTTTAAGCAAATGACTCCCGAATGGAAAGATGCTTATGAAGCAGGTATCTTCACCGAATTTATGGAACAGCGCGCCCCGGGACACACCGTTCTGGATGAGAAAATTTACCACAAAGGTATGCTCGACTTCCAGCGCGAAATCGATAACGCTCTGGCGAATCTCGACTTTCTTAACGATCCGCAGGCATTTGCCAGGCAGGAGGAGCTCAAAGCTATGCATATCTGCGCTGGAGCATTGATCCGTTTTGCAGAGCGTCATAGCCAGAAAGCCGCCGAGCTAGCCCAAACGGAAAGCAACCCTACTCGTAAGGCTGAACTATTGCAAATCGCTGAAATATGCCGCCGTGTGCCGGCGCATGCCCCGCAAACCTTTTGGGAAGCGCTGCAATATTACTGGTTTGTTCACCTGGGCGTGACAACCGAACTAAACACCTGGGATTCATTCGACCCTGGCCGGCTCGACCAACACCTTTACCCTTTTTACCAGCGCGAGACAGCCAGCGGCGCGCTCAGTCCTGAACAGGCAGTAGAGTTGCTGCAATGCTTCTGGATCAAGTTCAACAACCAGCCCGCCCCGCCCAAGGTGGGCGTGACGGCCGCCGAGAGCGGCACTTACACCGATTTTGCTCAGATCAACCTGGGCGGCCTCCGTCCTGATGGTTCGGATGGCGTCAACGAAGTGACTTACCTGTTGCTGGATGTGGTTGAGGAAATGCGCCTGCTGCAACCCAGCGCTTCGCTTCAGGTCAGCAAAAAGAATCCCGACCGTTTCATCAAGCGCGCCGCCCGCATTATCCGCACTGGTTTCGGTCAACCCAGCATCTTCAATGCTGACCTGATCGTCCAGGAACTGGTGCGTCAGGGCAAAACGCTGGTCGATGCCCGCCAGGGCGGTTCGAGCGGCTGCGTGGAAGTAGGCGCCTTTGGTAAAGAGAATTATACGCTCACCGGTTATTTCAACCTGCCCAAGGTGCTGGAGATTACACTCAACAATGGCACAGACCCCCGCACCGGCAAACAAATTGGCTTGCAAACCGGCGACCCTGCTCAATTTAAAACCTTCGAGGAATTGTTTGCAGCCTTTGAGGAACAGGTGCAGCACTTTATCGACATAAAAGTGCGCGGCAATCAGGTTATCGAACGTCTTTATGCTGATCACCTGCCGTGTCCCTTCCTCTCGCTGCTGATTGATGATTGCATTATCCGTGGCCGCGACTATCACAACGGCGGCGCTCGCTACAATACCACCTATATTCAGGGCGTCGGCCTGGGCTCGATTACTGACGAACTGGCCGCCATTCGTTACCACATCTACGACCAAAAAACGTTCAGCATGGCTGATCTGTTGTACGCCCTGAAAACAGATTTCGCAGAAAATGAACCCTTGCGGCAGATTCTGGTGAACAAGACGCCTAAGTATGGCAATGATGACCCCTATACCGATGAAATTCTGGTTGATGTGTTCAACGCCTATTACCAGGCAGTTGAGGGCCGTAAGAACACCCGCGGCGGCGAATATCATATCAACCTCCTGCCCACTACCTGTCATGTCTATTTTGGCTCGGTCACCGGAGCTATGCCCGACGGGCGCAAGGCCTGGAAGCCTCTTTCTGAAGGCGTTTCCCCTGTGCAGGGCGCTGACCGGCGCGGCCCAACGGCTGTCCTCAACTCGGTGGCTCGCATGGATCACGCTCGCACCGGCGGCACACTGCTCAATATGAAATTCACCCCTGATCTGTTGAGCGATGACGAAGGCCTGACCCGCCTGGTGCAGCTTGTGCGCGCCTACTTCAAGCTGGACGGTCACCACATCCAATTCAATGTAGTTGATGCTGCTACTTTGCGCCGCGCTCGCCTGCACCCCGAACAATACCGCGATCTGATCGTGCGCGTCGCTGGTTATTCCGATTACTTCTGTAATCTGGGTGAATCTCTCCAGGATGAGATCATCACCCGCACCGAGCATCAGAGCTGGTAATTTTTTCGCCGGATTGCCAACAATCAAAAAATTTGTGGCCGGTCCAATTTTAGTAAAAACAGAAGGATAAAAGAATTTCCGGGAGGGCTGGCAGGTCTTCCCGGAAATATAAATATGGAAACGTATTCCGGCAACAAAGTCTCAGAATGTTCCCGCTTTTTATGTGCGTGAGCTATTTTTTGAGAGTTGCCAGCCGCTTTTCGGAAAGTTATATCTTCCCGTTCAGGTTGCAATTCGTTGTTGCAATAATGTGATTACTGTATCCGCAAGCTGGTAGTTCAACCCATTTTCATTATTTCCGGATACTGGCCGGCTGGAATTGGAAACTTGTTGTGTCTGTCCGCCGGCGATCATACCGCTCATATCGCCGCCTGGCATGCCGCCGCCCATATCGCCGCCTGGCATGCCGCCGCCCATGTTGCCGCCTGATGATGAACCGCTGCTCTGCGATTTTACAGTCTCTGAATTGCCGGAGTAATTCGATTTTATCTGCGCGCCGTAGCGTTGCTGAATCGCAGCTAAATCTTCTTGCGTCCAGGTTAATTGCTGGATTTCCTTCACCTGCGCGGTGGTTAGTGTCTCCTGTATTTGATTGTACAGAGCGGTTATTTCAGCAGCAGATGTGGCATCGTCATTCGAGAGGCTTCTGATTGCCTTCCAGAGCGGCAACAGTGTGTTTGCCTGATCTGCTGTGATTGCCTGGTCTGTATCTTCCAATAGGAGAATGCCAATCCCTAATTTATTCTGAGTCGAAGAATCTGATAAACCGGTCGTTTGATTGGCGATGACTGAAGTCAGGGAACTTTCCAGATTTGTTATCGATAGGCTGCTGCAAGCCGATAACGACGCCAATGATACAAGTAATATAGAAGTTGCTATTCTTTTAAACATTTTCTCTCCTTATTTCAATGAACCAATGGTCTGGCGTCTTGCCAGATGACCTAAATTGTTGATCTTGTGTTGTTACTGATTTGATGATATCCGGGCAACATTCAGTTTGGGTTTATATATGGTATATAAAACGTATATCATGGGCGCTGACTCAAACGCATTGACTGCATTCCAAACAGGATCAAATAATGCGATGTCGTTTGGGATGGATGAAAAGTTTGAGGAGACAAGACAAAAGATTTAAAAACATTTACGTCTGCCTTATTGATTTTGTGATTTGAAAATCTATAATTTCAAAATAGGATTAATCAGCCAAAATATTGCGGAGATCGAGAAAAATGAAATCACATTGGATAACCCATAGGGGCAGGCGAATTTTATATGCAGATTACACCCGATCAGGCGTGGATACTCAAAACGTGGCGGAAGAAATGGCTTGCGTGATTAACCTGGCATGCAGCGAGCCGCTTAACTCCGTCCGTACCCTGACGGATGTAACCGGTACACGCGGTTCTCCGCAGATGTTGAATCTGATGAAAGACACTGCCGCTAAAATAGCCCCCTATGCTTTGAAACGGGCAGTTGTTGGGATGTCAGGCGTCCAGTTATCATTCTTAAAACTGATAAATGGTCTGGCCGGTAATAAAACGTTTACCCTTTTCGATGATATCGAACAGGCCAAAGATTGGCTTGTTAATGATTAAATCGGCCCGTTCGGTAAAATATATTCGGTTGAGTATCGGCTTGCTTTTATTCTTGCTTCTCTGCGCCAATCCAAACAGATTGATAGGGTTTTAGCGTAAGACAACCCTTATGGTTTGTCATCTGCGCGTCCTTGAGCATGTCGTAGAGAGGCAGAATGGCGTTGGCGGGAATGGGCATGGTTTTTGTATGGGGGGAAAGATTGTGGATGATCAATATCCGGTTTAATCCCTGACCGCGCCAATAAGCCAGTATTGCGGGTGTTTCTGTTTCAATCCACTCCAGGTCTGGGTCTGCCAAGACAGGATTCTGTTTTCTAATTCTGATGAGACGGCGAACATATTGCAGCAATGATTGACTGTCTTTTATCTGATCTGCCACATTCACCTGCCGGGAAGTGAAAGGAGGATTTTTGATAAGCGGGGCATAGAGCTTTTCGGCAGGCGCGTCTGAAAAACCGGCGTTTGGCGCGTCCGCGTCCCATTGCATAGGCGTACGCAGTCCGTTACGATCGGGCTGGGTTAAATCATCACCCATACCGATCTCATCGCCGTAATAGATCACGGGCGTCCCAGGCAGACTGAAGAGCAAGGTGTATGCCAGCCGCAGTTTTAATGGGTTGTTTTTGAGCAGTGGAGCGAGGCGGCGGCGTATCCCCAGGTTAAAAAGCATTGGTTTTTGTGGGGCATATTCCTGCCACATCCACTTGCGTTCTTCATCGGTGACCATTTCAAGTGTTAATTCGTCGTGATTGCGTAGAAAATTGCACCACTGGCAGTTTTCAGGAATGGCAGGGGTATTGTCGATTGCCCAGCGAATCGAGGCGCTGTCTTCTTTGCCAAGCGCCATGAAGATGCGCGGCATTAACGGGAAGTGGAAAGCCATGTGAAATTCATCACCTTCACCGAAATACGAGCGCATGTCATAAGGCCATTGATTGACTTCGGCGAGCAGAATGCAATTTGGATAGTTCTGGTTGAGGAACTGGCGGATTTTTTTGAGGTAGGCGTGTGTTTCGGGTAAATTCTCACAAGCGGTTTCATCCCTTTCGAAAAGGTAGGAAACCGCATCGACGCGGAAGCCGTCTATACCCAAATTCAACCAGAACTGGATTACCTTAAACATGGCCTCTTGAACAGCGGGATTATCGTAATTAAGATCAGGCTGAGAGGCATAGAAGCGATGCCAGTAGTATTGCCTGGCTATGGGGTCCCAGGTCCAGTTAGATGGTTCGCTATCCATAAAGATTATGCGCGCCAGGTTGTAGCGTTTATCCGTATCGCTCCAAACGTAAAACTGACGGTATGGCGATTGAGGATCAGAGCGGGCGGCCTTGAACCAGGGGTGTTGATCAGATGTGTGATTGAGAACCAGGTCGGCAATCACATGGATACCGCGGCGATGCGCTTCATCAACCAGACGTCTGAAATCTTCCAGTCGTCCGTATGTTTCATGGATGTTGAAATAATCGCTGATATCATATCCGTCATCCTTAAGGGGTGATGGATATATCGGCAGGAGCCACAGGCAATCAACGCCGAGATACTGAAGATAATCCAATTTTTCGGTCAGACCTGCCAGATCGCCGTGTCCATCGCCATTACTATCTTTGTAACCACGGACATATACCTCATAAAAGATTGCATTTTTATACCATTGATTACCAGTCATATTATCCTTTAACAGAACCCGCCAGCATACCGCGCACGAAATAGCGCTGGAAGGCAAAAAATACGATCATTGGGATGATAAACGAGAGAAAAGCAGCGCCGGTAAGAATATGCCAGTTGCCTCCGCGTGGATCAATCAAATTTGTAATCTGAACAGTCAGGACGGGTTGATTTGAAAGAAATATCTTGGCGACCAGGAAATCATTCCAGATCCACAAAAATTGAAAAATCGCCAGTGATGCGATTGCCGGTGTGGACAGGGGAATGGCCAGTTTCCAAAAAGCGGTGAAGTGATTGGCGCCGTCCAGGTAAACAGATTCGAATACTTCGCGCGGCAGCGAACCCAGAAAGTTGCGCATCAGGTAGATGGCGTAAGGCAACCCAAAACCTGTGTGAAACAGCCAGATTCCGATAAAAGTGCCCTGCATACCCAGTGAAGCGTATAATTTGGCAATTGGCACCAGGGTCATTTGCAAGGGGATGATTTGCAGCCCGACCAGTATGGCAAACAGCCACTGCCTGCCTTTGAAGTCCATCCAGGCAAACGCGTAGGCGGCAAAAGCGGCAAAGAGAATGGGTAGGACAGTGGAAGGTATAGCAACAGCCAGCGAATTGAGAAGCGCCCGTCCCATGCCTTCCGGGTTTAGAACATCCGTGAAATTACATTTAAATTTGA
>CAZDAW010000002.1:0-19302 GCA_964503685.1 uncultured Anaerolineaceae bacterium
TTCGTTGTTAAAGATTGTAATTTGAGTGCTTTTCGCATGACTTCCTCCTCTTAGGAGGATTAGAGCCCAATTATTTCACGAGAAAACCAATCAGCTTATTCAAAAAACACCTGACTCATTATAGAAACTTCTCGAATGATCTGAGCAACAGAAACACCAGCTTGATCAGCCAGATGAACACAGACGTCGAATTCTGGATTTGCCTGAACAATAACGCCATCCAGAATTTTTAACTTGAATGGAACCGGTCCATAACGGGTTTCTATTGTGCGCATTTCTCGTTCTGCTTCATGCCGACTAATCGTTTTCACTCTGATCCCTAATGTGCTTGTCTCTCGCATGAGAAGATCGCAGATGGCTGATTCATCCTCTTTACGCGCAATGACAGATAGTTGGGTAGCTGGACGGTTTTTTTTCATAAAAACTGGCGTAAAGTACACGTCTAGCGCGCCAATTTTAAACAACTTCGCCATCACATGACCCAAAATTTGCGGATTCATGTCGTCGATGTTCGTTTCAATTTCCAGATGAGTATTTTGATCACTCGTTTCATCTCCAATTATGATCCGAAGAATATTAGGCCATTCTAAATCCTGTCGCCCTGCTCCCATTCCAATATGCCTGACTTTCATTTCTGGTTGACGAAAAGTTGCCAGAGATGCCAGAATAGCAGATCCCGTCGGCGTGATCAACTCGGTTGTAGCTTTTGATGGTATAACCGGGGCTTGCGCCATTTGAATCAACTCCATCGTCGCAGGCGATGGCAGCGGAAGTAAACCATGCTGTGTTTTTACCTGTCCACTTCCCAGCGGAAGGGCGGAAGAAAAAACAGATTCAATATTGAAATAATCCAGAGCAATAGCAGCGCCAACAATATCCAGAATAGAATCAACTGCACCGACCTCATGAAAATGCACGTCCTCAATCGATGAGCCATGGACCTTGGCTTCGGCCTCAGCCAGTTTTTGAAATATCAGCAGGCTGGTTTTCTTGACTACAGCAGATAACTTACTGGATTCAATCAAATTGTGAATATCGCTAAGATGGCGATGACATTCATGACATTTATGATGATGATCTGAATCTTTATCATGTCCATATTCATGAATATGCAGTTGCAGGAGGGTCGCCGCTAAGGCCCCCTTGTGTACCTTGTTAGCCGATACGCCTTGAAATTCAGGGAGATTAAGTAACTTCAACTGCTCATCCAGAAATTCTACTGGAAGACCAGCATCCAACATCGCGCCAAGAAACATATCCCCGCTAATTCCAGAAAAACAATCACAATATAGAATAGTAGCCATAGTGGTAACCCTTCATTCATTATTCTGCTAAGGTGGTATCTTTTCATACCAGGGCAATATAGAGAAATCTATTCTCCTTCAAATAACCAATCATATCTTCACATATTCTTGGTAACTTTACAGATTGGTCTGGCTCGACTCCAGTACGCGCCAAGTCTAATGGGATTTACAATATTATGCCGTTTTTCATGCGGGTAGTTTTCTGCGTTAGCAATCTGGGGCAGCGCCTTTCTATAAATTTTTTGCTTCGTTTGGATGGAAGTTGTCAGGCGGAGAGAACTTGACTGGTTCCAGATAAGCATTTGAGCGCTTATCAAACGTTATTTTCTATCTCTTTGTACGCCAGTTGGTTGATTCTTGCCGCAAGACAGCCCGCTCCAAAACCGTTATCGATGTTGACTACTGCCACACCATTGGCGCAACTGTTTAACATGCCCAATAAGGCTGCTAAACCCTGAAAACTGGCGCCATAGCCTACACTGGTAGGGAGCGCTATAATTGGAGCAGAGACCAACCCTCCTACAACGCCAGGAAGAGCGCCTTCCATCCCGGCAGCGACAATAATCACTCTTGCCTTTTGTAACTGAGCAAGATGATCAAGCAAGCGATGCAAACCAGCAACACCAACATCGTAGACGCGCTCAACCTGGTTCCCCATCAATTCGGCTGTTATGGCAGCTTCTTCTGCAAAGGGTATGTCAGATGTTCCTGCCGACAGAACAAGGATACCGGGCCGTTTCACTCTTTCTGGATCCTGATCGATATATAATACCCGCGCTGATGGGTGGTAGCTTACCCCGGGAAGCCGATCTCGAATCTTTAAGTACATTTCCGCGTCCACCCGGGTTGCCAGAACCTGCTTGTTGCGGTTTTGCAGGCGCATAAATATTTCAACAACCTGGTCCGGCGTTTTTCCCTGGGCAAAAATCACTTCAGGAAAACCGGTTCGCAACGCACGATGATGATCTAAGTTAGCAAACCCACTCAATGACTCATAGGGAAGCAATTTGAGTTGATCAATGACTTGATCAACTGTGCAATCTCCTCGCGTTAAATTCTCCAGAAGCGCCCACAATTCTTTTTGATCCATTAAAATAACCTCATAGTTATATTTTCAACTGGTATAACCTTCAGACTTATTGTCTTTGATGTCTGATGCTTATCTTTTTATATCCTGGTTTCATTGGGTATTTTAACCTGCCTCACCTCGATTGAAAATCCAAACTTATGCACCTTTTATTTACAGTCCAGATTAGGACACAAAAGAAACTGAATTATTGAACAATCTGATGCTTTACTCCCTCTGTACGCACGGAGTGAGGCGATATAATCGGTAGTCTTATTTCGTGCAATTAGTTTGGTTTTCTGCCAACATACAATCCGTAACCGAAATACTCATCCAGGTTTTTAGGTGTAATACCATCTTTTTGGACTTCTTTTACAAATTTTCGATATGCTGGTGTTTTCAAGTAAAGAGATAACATTCTCCACAAGACACCCAACAATCCCCAAAATCCATACCGTTTCAATATGCCTTTGGATTCAGTCTTTATATCAATCTCAAAGATTTTAGTGACTACATCTTTTAGTCCGGCAGTCTCCAATAATCCGGCCCACTCATCCGATGTCAGCGGTTTCACATTGGCGCCTAAATCTTGTGAAACCCAGGCGACCATTTCTGGCGGCGGTGGGTATTTGAGCCAGGTTGATTCATTAAGACCAATGTAACCTCCGGGTTTAGTCACTCGCATATATTCATTCACCGCTTTTTGTTTATCATCTGGAAAAACAGTTACAGATTCAGTAATCACCGCGTCGAAAAGGTCACTTTCGAATGGAAGGTTTTGGGCATCTGCAACTCCGAATTTGACTCGATCCATTACCCCCTCTCTACCTGCTCTTTCCCAGGATCTAACGACCATCCTTTCCAGAATATCTACCCCGATGACTCTGCAACCATGTTTTTTGGCGAGGTAGCAGGGTGTTACGCCGGCGCCGCAGCCAACATCCAAAATATATTTACTCTGGTCTATGTGGCATAGCCTTTTAATGAGAGCTTCTGTTGCTTCTAAACCGCCAATGTGCTTAGTAAGACCTACTTCAGCAGCAAAATCAAAGAATGTTTGTTGAGTTTTCATAACCACCTCTTTTCTTTGAAAGATCAGGGCAAAATAAACATCGCCATCCTGATAGTGCGTTATTTGAAAGTCGAATCGCTCGAAGAACGCAATAACTTCAGGCCAGATTTCAGTAGTTTCAAAGATGAGTCATTTATATCCTTGAGCTATTGCATGTTTACACAATTAATTCGGCCAAAATCAGATTCTTAACTTTGGTTTGGTTCTCAGGCTGAAAAGGTAAGATGGTAATATCCTGTGAAGGATTCATTTTGCTAACTTTTTACCCTGTCTTTTTGAGTACCCGAAGAGCGTCAAGAGTAACCCATTTACTGGGTTGATTGCGCTTCTCGATCGGCCATGTACGAGAGACAGAACCACACGGCCATCGTCCTTGACTATCTTGACGATTCAACATTAAGGTGAGTAAAGGTACAAACCGCTCATCGTGAGCGTAACCATGTGCAGCCAGCGCCTTGAGCGCGCTGAGTAAATCCCAGGCACGCGGTACGCCGAAGGTAAACCAGCGTTTTTGCTCACCTTCAAAATCATATTTTGCATCAAGCAGGACATCAGCCAGGTACTTCACAGCGCGTTTTGATTGCGGGGATTGCATCGCTACTGGAAGACAGGCCAGGCCATTGAGTGATGCAATCGCACCCCACAAACAGTTTTGATGTTGATAACGTCCACAATCAAGTGCGTCCTCAGTTGACACGTCATTGATAAGAAACGTGAAAGCTGATCGCACGCGTGGATCATCCTCAAAACCAAAATAAATCAGATCAGGCAAGTGTTCGCCTGTAGTACACGGGAAGATTCCACTCTTTTGTGTCCGGGTCAGAGAAAAGCCACCACATTCATGCTGGCAATATTTTAAACAGGAATCGCAACCAGCTGCAGTACGTTTATCGGGTATAACGCCGAACATGTGCAATAAAGCCAGGATGGTTATGCTTCCCTGTGCAGTATAGGGTTTGGTTTCATCGTCCCCCCAGTAGCCTTCGGGGCGCTGAAGGGCAAACAACTCCTTCACCAATGGTTGTTGAGATATAGCCGCCCTGGTTTCTTGTACTTTGGGATCATTTTCAGGTCGATCGAGAATATCAATTAGTGTCCAGTAGCGTACAGATGGATTTTCGGGATCGAGCAACCAGGGTAGTGGATCGCCTTTTAAATTATTTTTGCCAATCTTGCATAATGTATCCTCAACAATATTGTGACCTAAAGCTGTCATACTTTTTTTCGCTCACGGCTGTTAATTGTTAACCCGATCAAGCGCGAAACAACTACGGTTATATAACCAACGCCTGAAAATTGCTCAAGCATCGCCAGTACGCGCGCCAATGATGAAATCGGCAAGATATCACCCAGCCCAGTCGCCGATAGATTTGTAAAGCTGAGGAAGAGTAATTCAGTAAATGTTAACGGTTGTCCAGGATGACTGCCATTGATGAAGCTCTCTGGAACCCATATCTGACAGACCAGATAGGAATGGGCAAATCCCCACGCCAGCAGAGTGAAAGTGGCGCCAGCAGCAAATAGTTCATCCGTTGTTACTCTTGTATCTCCCATCATATAAATAATCAGACTGCCGGCAGCGTAAAAATATAATACCGCCTCAAGCAGCGCTGACCAGGCCAGTAAATTTTGATTCACAAATATTGCTGCAAGCAGAGATAAAGTAAATGCCGGGATGGCGAGTAGCCATGCAATCCAATTGATCGCAGAACTACGGCTGACGACCCAGACGACCAGCACGAGCGCCAATCCGCCCAGCGCACTGAGCAACGCTCTTTCACTCTGATGACCGTCAAATATAGCATACATGATCAGAAGAAAAAATTGTGCTGCAAGCAGGAATGCAGATGGGTGGGAGTGCAGGAAAAAAAGTTTTATCCGGATTCGAACGCTTTGATCTTTCATCTCAGAACTCTTTAGGATGTCTTTTCAACCACAATCCCCAACCTACCAGCATCAGTGGAAGCGCGAATGCTCCACCACACAGCGGATTCCCACTCTTTTTAGCAGAAGGACTCTCTTCTTCGCTCTGTACTTCTTGTTGCGACTCCGATGGTTCGACCTGTTGATCGGTCGTCGGTTCTATTCCAGGCTGTGATGCTGGCAAACTCTTTAGCAGACGCATATCATCTACCCATAGCGTCCCACTGCTGGAGTGACTTCCGTCAGTTGGAAAGCCGAAAGCGATACCTGCTACCTGGTCGGATTTGGCGAAGGTATCACCGGCACTCTCCTCCCATTCGGCGCGATGAAAATTTTCCCAGGGAATTGTGATCAAGATCCAATTATTCGACTTATCGGGCGTTTCGAGGGCGTAGTAATAGGTTTCACGTTCTTCTGACTGTCCAGCGTAAATATCCGCATGAATGACCATGCCAGGAACAGCAGACTGCACTGCGAAACTCAACCCACTGCTGGCGCTCCAGTTTTGCGGATTATCGAAGAAACGCGCGCAGGTTGCCCAGCCGTCCTTCGCCACATTGAACTCCAATTGCATTGATTGCTTTCCTTCATATGCCCGCTCACCCACCGCTGTGCAGGTCAGGTGAGTAGTACCACCTTCATCAAAGAAAGCTTCCCAACCAGTCGCGCCATTTTCAAAATTCTCAATAAACTCACTGCTCATCGTTGGCGGCATCACCGGTGTAGTCCCGCTCCCAACTTTTTCATCAGAGCTGACAGTCGGTTCAAATGACTCAACCGCGGGCGGCAGGTCGGGTGCAGTGGCTTTCCAACGATTGTAGAACGCGTTCAGCATGGGTATAAACTCTTCAGTTGCCTTTTCATTGCCTGCTCGCGAGGGATGGTCATCGCCGGAGGGATAGTACAACAGATTGTGTCCTGCGATATAAGAGTGTTCAACCCGTCCATTCATAATATGATGGTGATGATCGGGACCAGTTAATACATTGTAGAAATCAAAAACGGCTACATTATTGAGGGTGTAATTATTCTCGTCCAGCCAATCGTTAACCAGCCACAGATTGAAGGCGCGTGCGTTGTTGCTGTTAGCGCTGCTGATAAGCGGTGGAGCGGTAATTACTACAAACAATTTGTCAGGCCGGGTAGCGAAGTATTGTAAGATTTCGTTATACACATATTTCGCATTGCTCACACTCAGCCAACCTTCAGGAGCGGGCGGATCATCTGGATTGCCTTCCAGTTCTGAATTGGGGAAACACGACTTAAACAGGATGATCTGGTTCTCACCGCCAGGGTCATCTGGCAAACGTTGCCAGGCGCCAAAATCGCCAAAGTTCTGCCCATCTTCTTTGTATAGCGCTTCCATATAAACAGGGCTGCGCTCGCTGCGAAACCAGTCCAACCAGTTAGGGATGTCAGTCGCGTCACCGATTGAATCGGGTCCCCAACCATAATTGGTGGCGCTGACGTAATAATTGTTGTTCATCAGCGCACGGGCCAGACCGCCGCCCAGTTCATTGCTGGATGGATCCGCTAGCCAATTACCGCCGGTGGAATGGTGAATAAAGATCAATTTGACCGGCGCTGAAGGCGGAGTAGGGTCAGGCTGTTGAATCAACGGTTCTGCAGAACGCATGCTGATAGTCAGCAGGGCAAGCAGTGTGATAAGGGGTAATATCCGTTTCATTAGAAAAACCTCCTCCCGTACACGATTGCGAATACTGGTAAAAAGGTTTCCCCCCTCAAGGTATGAAGTGATTCGTGTCAATAGTATCAATAAAGAACCTGATATAAGAAGATTATAGCGTGATATTGTATTCAGAGAACAAAATTTGGTTCTGAAACATTTTACAAAACCGCTTGACTTTCATCTTTGATTGATGTAAACTAACGTTCAACTATGAATCGTTACTTCTATTTCCGCTATTATTATTACGGTGTCGCTGGCAGACAACCGTAGGCGAAGCTATAGCGGGAGTAAACCTTATCACCCAAAATGCGATGCCAACGGCATCGCATTTTTTTATCTACCTGCCGCCAGGTGTGAGAGATTAAAAGATCTATCGTAAGTAAAACAGGAGGTTTCTATGATGATTATCATGCGCGCCGACGCGACCCAAGAGGAGGTTACCGAAGTTATCCAAAGGGTTGAAACACTTGGATTGAAAGTCCACATGTCAAAAGGAGAGGAGCGCGTTATCATCGGAGCGATTGGTAATGTGCGTCTACTCGAGCGTGATCAACTCGGGCTTATGCCCGGTGTTGATCGGGTGATGCCAATTTCTCGGCCATATAAAGTGGCTTCACGCGAATTCTGCCCAGAGAATACGGTTTTCCCGTTAAACGGTGTAAAAATAGGCGGTCCTGGAATTGTGATCATTGCTGGCCCATGTTCTGTAGAAAGCCGCGAACAAATGCTTGAAATTGCCCAGGCGGTAAAAGAAGCTGGCGCGCACGCATTGCGTGGCGGCGCATACAAGCCGCGCACCTCCCCTTATGCTTTCCAGGGGCTGGGTGAAGCCGGGTTGGAAATTCTGGCGGAGGCCAGGCAACTTACCGGGCTGCCAGTAGTGACTGAGGTTATGGCAACCGAGCAGGTTGATTTGATTTCTGCCAGCAGCGATGTATTGCAGATTGGGGCGCGTAACATGCAAAATTTCGCATTGCTGCACGCTGCCGGAGAGAGCCAAAAGCCGGTGCTGCTCAAACGTGGAATAAGCGCGACGGTTGAAGAGTTGTTAATGGCGGCTGAGTATGTACTATCGCACGGTAACCGGAGAGTAATCCTGTGTGAACGTGGAATTCGGACATTTGAAACTTCAACCCGCAATACGACGGATATTAATGCGATCCCGGTTATTAAATCACTCAGTCATCTTCCGGTGATTCTTGACCCAAGCCACAGCACGGGTAACTGGGAGTACGTTACCGGGGTCGCCCGAGCCGGGATTGCTGCCGGCGCAGATGGCTTGATCGTGGAGGTACACAACCATCCAGAATTGGCGTTGTCAGATGGCGGTCAAAGCCTGAAGCCCGAGCGCTTTGCGGAAATGGTTTGTCAGGTGAAAGCAATTGCTCAAGCAATCGGACGCGACCTGGCAGTCTCTGCACATGAAGAGTCGCCAACTTGTGAAATGCAGGCATGAATGATACTACAGAAAGTGATTTTGCCATGGAAAATACAGAATCTGAAGGTGAAGATTTTTTTAGAAATATGCGTGTGGCTATCATCGGATTAGGATTGATGGGCGGCTCGATGGCGTTGGCGTTGCGCGGGCATTGCCAAACGCTATTGGGTATTGATATCAGCCTGGATACACTGGCATTGGCCAGGCAGATGACGCTATGCGACCATCTGACTGCCAATTCAGCGGAATTGCTCCCAGAAGCGGATCTAATCATTCTGGCGACGCCGGTGAATGTGATCCTCAAACTTCTTGCTGATCTACCCTACCTGACTAATGGCTCGCCAGTCGTGCTCGATCTAGGTTCTACAAAGGCGCGTATTGCTGATGCAATGCTGGCCTTGCCCAAGCGATTCGATCCGATTGGTGGACATCCCATGTGCGGCAAAGAATGCTCTTCACTTGCCGAAGCAGACGCTGGGTTATACCGAGGGGCGTCTTTCGCATTGACACCATTGCCACGCACCAATCAGCGCGCACGTCAGATCGCGAAAGCGTTGGTGGAGCTATTGGGCGCGCGTCCGATCTGGCTAGATGAAAAGTTGCACGATCGCTGGGTCGCATCGACAAGCCACGCGCCGTTCCTGATTGCCAATGCACTTGCAGCAGCAACTCCTCTAGAGGTCGCGCCGCTCGTTGGCCCAGGATACCGCTCCACGACGCGCGTCTCTACGACTTCCCCTGCGGTGATGTTGGATGTCCTGACAACCAATCGCGAGAATATACTCGAAAGTCTGTCGCGCTTCAAAAATCAGGTTGACACACTTGAGGCATTATTGCAAGTAGAAAACATAAAGGAGTTAGAAGCCCAACTTTTGCGCGGAGCAGAACGACAGAAACAAATCCTGGATGCTGTCAATGGATAATCCACTCACCATTTCTCCAATTTCTCATCCACTCGATGCCATGGTGCGTATTCCGGGCTCGAAATCATTGACCAACCGCGCCTTGCTTATTGCCGCTCTGGCTAAAGGAACAACACGGCTGAGCAATGCTCTCTTCTCTGATGATTCATATTACGTTACTGAAGCGCTACTGACATTGGGATTTGACGTTCGTAGTAATAACGAAAACGCTGAGATAAGTGTTACCGGGCAAGGCGGCGCTATCCCGGTTAAGCGCGCTATGCTGTTCATTGGCAATGCGGGGACAGCGGCGCGTTTTTTGAGCGCTTTTTTGACGTTGGGACATGGAGAATATATTATCGATGGTGAACCACGTATGCGCGAGCGACCGATTGCCGATCTGGCCGCAGCGCTGCGCGAATTAGGGGCGCAGGTAGAAACCGGCTCGTCCGGCTGCCCTCCGGTGCGTATCGGTTCGACCGGACTTCGTGGTGGAAGGACAGCGGTGGCAGGGGATATCTCCAGCCAGTTCCTCTCTGCACTGCTGATGGTCGCGCCTTATGCCGACGAAAGAGTGGAAATCGTTCTTTCAACCGAATTGAATTCCAAGCCCTATATTGATATGACACTGGCAGTGATGCGCGATTTCGGCGTTGAAGTGGAACGCGAGGAATACAATAAATTCAGCATTCCCGCGGCGCGTTATCATGCTCTGCCGGTTTACCCAATCGAATCGGATGCGTCGGCGGCTTCTTATTTTTTCGCCGCGCCGGCGGTATGCGGTGGAACGGTGCGGGTTAAAAATATTACCCGCAAGGCCAAACAGGGAGACGTAGCTTTTTTGAACGTTCTGGAAGAGATGGGTTGCACTGTTGGTGAAGATGAATTCGGAATCGCAGTCTCAGGGACATCAACACTTCGTGGGGTCGATGTCGATATGCGCGACTTTTCTGATACTGCTCAAACCCTGGCGGTGGTCGCGCCTTTTGCTACATCGCCGACACGAATTCGTGGAATCGCCTCTTCGCGCCTTAAAGAAACGGATAGAGTGAAGGCAGTGTGTACTGAGTTGGCGCGTTTGGGTGTGCATGTCGAGGAGCACACTGATGGAATGACAATTTACCCCTGCAAGAAATTTCGCCCTGCCGTGGTGCAGACATACAAAGATCACCGTATGGCGATGGCTTTCTCATTGATTGGTTTGCGCGTTCCGGGGGTGGCAATTACTGACCCCGGTTGTGTTTCAAAAACCTTTCCCGATTTTTTTTCTGTTCTTGCTGGTCTGGGCTGAAGAACCCTTTTCAAACGATTTGCTGCTTTTATCGTTCTATCAATTTTGCTTTACTATCACTATTTATAAATTTCATCCCAATTAGTCGAAGGTTGTACTGATTTGCATAAACTCACATGTTACTTCACAACCGTTTCGATGCGGGCGCGCAGCGCTGATAAATTTTTATGCAATTCTTCCAACTGAGATTGGGTCTTGCTAATTCTTTCCTGTTCAGCGTGAACAAAGCGAGTATAAGGCGCGACATTATCCTTAAGAAGGGAGACAGAATTTTTCGATTCGTTCACGAACGCGTTCGTTAAAGCATTATGAAGATTCGTCCGCAGAGCAACTATTTTCTCTCTAAATTTGTCTTTTGCCTGTTTTCGCTTATAGGGAATTACAAAGAAACCCACAATGGCTAACGTACCAGCGGCGATAATTCCTGTAACATCAAGCGCCGAAGAGGCCACTGCCGTTGCAACCAATGCTCCCAGGCCCACTGCGCCCACTTCGAAAAGAGCAGTCTGGGCTACAGCGGCCTCGACATTGGAGGCGAGTTCGCTTGCTTCTTTGGTCCGGTCATAGCTATCGATGATCATCTTGACGCTTTTCCCTACATTATCAATCAATTCACGACGATAGTTTGCCTGTGGGCTGCGACCATCTCCTACCATGTGATCAATGTAGAGCGCCTGACGGCGTTGCAGATACGTCATCATTTGCTGCCATTCACGCAACTCCTTTTCCACAAACCAATCGATTAATCGCTGGACCTGATCTTCAATTTGTTGCGGTACATCGGTTAAAACCTCTTTTTCAAAATCAACTCGAACTTTCTCGCCTCGGATCAAATGGTGGATATTAGTCAGGCGCAGAGTGCGATCGAAGAAATCCAATCCACGAAGTTCCAGTTTATGAAGGATATTTTCTACTTCGGCCAGGCGCGGCGCTCGCTCCATCTCCAAATCCCGCTCATAAGCGGTAATCGTGGCTTCCAGAGAATTAACAGTTTGCCGGTCGTCATTAAGATCATCCGCCTGGTCTTGAATCATCTTTCTGGCTTCTTCCACCAGGTTATCAGCGACGCCAAGGGGGTTTTGAAACTTAAGTTGTAGTCTTGTGGCGTCATCCAGCGTATCATTAATGTATTTCTCTAATTCATCCAATTTGCTGGCAGTACGCAATTGCAAGCGCACAGAATCATCCGTCTCAGAAGAGGCTCGTTGAGCCAGTCGGGCGGATACGGGAAATAGATCCGGCGAATCGCCCAGGATGGAAGAAGCATGTTTAAGAATAAAACTTCGTACTTCCTGTAAAGCAGTCTCATCCTCAAAAATATCAATTTTATTAAGTACAAAAACTACTTTCTTACCCCAGGCAAGGATGCGTTCCAGAAACTTTCGTTCACTTTCTGTCATCGGCCGATCCGCCGAAGTAGTGAAAAGGACCAGGTCGCTGCGTGGAACATACTCTTCTGTCAAACGCTCGTGATGCCGAATGATAGCGTTCGTCCCAGGTGAATCGACGATATTCAATTCTTTGAGAAGCGGCAATGGATAAGTGACGATGGCAAATCCTTCATCCACGATCTGTTCGGTCATTTGATCACCCCACTTAATTAACGTGACGCGTGAGGTCGTCGGCGTCACCCCTTCCGATAATATTTTCTCCCCCAAAATTGCGTTAATTAAAGCACTTTTGCCGGAGTTAAATTCTCCTACAGCAACCAGCAAAAACAGCTCATCCAACTGCACAATGGCTTTTTGCAATGTAGCCAGAGCTTCCTTTGGCGTATTAATTTCTGCCAATCGGAGCAGAACATTCGTTAACACTTCCTTTTCATCATGCAGGAATTGGGATTGCTCATTTGTCAGCATGGACTGGCGCATATTGATCTCCTCCATCTTTCTCGAAATAAACTCGGTATTATCTCCAGTAATCAGAGATCGATATTCTAATCAGTCATTGTTGGGATGAAGTTGATTTTTCATCCTGAAATTTCATCAAATTATACCTTAACATGCTTTTCTAAATTACAGGTTTGGTGTTACATCATAAATAAATGCTATCAGAGGGTGACATATTCCCATAATTTACGGAAAATTAATGAAAAATTCTAAAGCCAAACTGCATTGAGCCGATAAATATCATAGTGAAAAAGATCTTTTTAGTGTAGACAGAGGAGGTGTCTATTAAAGATTTACAAAAGGGTATTGTAAAAACTTTATCCTCAGGAGTGTAGGAACAGGGCTATGGCCTGCGCTCTTGCAAGATGATAATCAGCCCAACCGATAGCGTATTATAAACAGGGGAAGGATCCCCGGACAAATATTTTTTTATTCAAACATGGAGGTTTGAAATGGCTAGTGTAGATGTAACTCGTATTGCAGGTAATATTGGTGCGTTGAACTCCTTGAACTCTTTGCAGGAGATCAACAAACAACTGGCGACCCGCCAGGCTCGTCTGGCAACTGGTAAGCGCTTGCTTGAGGCGTCTGATGACCCCGCCGGTATGTCAATGGCGACCACGTTTGATGTTCGTCGTTCAGCGATGAAGACCGTACTGAACTCAATCGGCGACGCCAAAAACATGTTGGCAACGGCTGAAGGCGGTCTGAAGAAGATCCAGGACATTCTGGTCAAGATGAGCACCAAGGTTCTGGAAGCAAAAGGCGCGACCCTCGGTTCTACCGAACGTGCAGCTATCCAGGCGCAGTTGGATGCCTACAAGTCTGAAATTGATGACATTGCTGCACAAACACAGTGGAATGGCAACCCGTTGATCGGAACCAGTGGTTCAGCTGCTGCTGAACAGGCTTTCCTGACCTCGACTGAAGGCGCCACCACAACCTGGACGCTCGGACAGGGCTTCACCTCGGCTGGTACCGGCACCTCTACATCAACGACCGGTTTGGTACTGGGCGACCTCAAGGTTGATGGCACCACAACCTCGCTGGATAACAGCGTGACGATTATGAACAATGCTATTGCAACGGTCAAAGCTGGTATCGCCAATGTCGGCGCTTTCACTGCCCGGTTGACCTTCAAAGAAGAAGCCATGACGGTTGGTTTGGCAAACACCGAAGCTGCTTATAACCGTATCATGAATGCCAACATGGCAGAAGAACAGGTTGAAGCAAGCAAGTTAGCAATCCTGCAGCAAACAGCTACAGCGATGTTAGCCCAGGCGAATGCCGCTCCGCAATTCCTGCTCTCGCTCTTCCAGTAGTATAGATACTCATATAAGATACTATCCTCTGGTTGATTAGTCTCGGGGGGCACACCAGTGCCCCCCGAAATGTTAAAAGCAGAAAGCGGTGTGAATACATCACAACCAAAGAGTAGGAGGAACCAATGGCAACAACATCTTCAGTCGGAAACCTGGATTCTTATTTCACCAACCTTATCAGTGATTTGATGACGATTGAGCGTCAATCGCTTACTCGTTTAACAGACCAAAAAGATACGGTTACATTACAACGAGCGGCTTATGTTGATTTAAAATCCAAGCTTGATTCATTGCAATCTGTAACCCGTTCTTTAATAAAGAGCAGCCCGTTTTATTCATTTTCATTGGATAGAACGACGACCGTTACCCCATCAAATTCTGATAAAACCGTTTTGACGGCTTCGGCTAATTCAAAAGCGACAGTGGGCTCT
Organism: uncultured Anaerolineaceae bacterium; assembly: GCA_964503685.1. GTDB lineage: Bacteria > Chloroflexota > Anaerolineae > Anaerolineales > Anaerolineaceae > CAZDAW01. The sequence continues at coordinate 14,329 of CAZDAW010000002.1, forward strand.
TATAATGTATCCGTTAGCCAACTGGCAACTGCCCAACAGCGTGTTTCTGCCGTACAAACCAGTTCCGATCTGGCGTTAAATAAAACCGGGACATTTTATATTGGCGGAACCGGGACTGCTTCTGCTTCGGCAACCACTAATGCAACGATAGAGTCAGTAAGCACCGGTGAAGTGGCAACTGGCCTGACCGAATTGGGGACGGGAACAGCCAGTGAAGCGGGAACTGCATATACGGTCGAAACGCAAATGTTCGATGGTGTTCTTAAATTCAGGCTTAAGGATGCTGACGGAAAGGCAATGTCAATTGCTGTTGCAGGCGCGTCGGATAACAGCTTAACCAGTGATTGGCAGAATGTGACTGCTGGTGAATACGATACGAAACGAGGCCTGAAGATCACTTTTGGCGCAGCAGCAGAAGCGACAACAACTTCCATTGACTATACCGCTCGTGGTACGAGCGTAAACATTGAGGCATCTGACTCTCTGATTTCCATTGCCAATAAAATAAACGCGGCGAGTCAATCAGAAGGTCGTGAAATTACAGCTTCTGTACTCGGGAATCAATTAATGCTTTCAGCGGTTAATACTGGAACGAAGCATCAAATGATCTACAGCGATAACGCAGGTCTGGGAATATCAGATACAGATCTTACAGCAGCTAAAGATTCCATCTTTACTGTTGATACGCTTTCGTTTACCCGATCAGGAACAACCAATCTGACGGACGTCATTTATGGCGTTACGCTTAATCTCAATTCGGATGCAGAAGGCAACAGCGCAAAGGTCACAGTAAATTCGAGTACGAACACCGCTAAAGAGGCAATTAATTCATTTATTTCAAAATTCAATGAAGTCCAATCGTATCTGGAAGCAAAAACAGCCGTAGAAAAAGTAGAAGACACTTATATCCGGGGTACGCTGGCTAATGATACTGTTTTTAGCGAACTGCGGGCAAATATGTTTAATTTGCTCATTTCTCCGGTTACAACAAGCGGCTATACAGGCAAATATCAATCCCTTTATGAAATCGGCATATCGATTGATAGCAGTCTGCAAGTGTCAATCACCGATTCGTCAAAATTAGAACAGGCGCTAAAAAACAACTTCAGCGATGTAGAAAAGCTACTGGAAGATGTAATGGGAAGAGTTAATGATACTCTTGGTCGGTTCACCGGATCGAGTGGTTATCTCCAATCGGCTGTTCACAATTATGATAATCAGTTGAAAGATATCAGTTCTGATATTGCCAGCAAGAACACTTACCTTGCGGCACGAGAAGCCTATCTAACCAGTCAATATGCAGAGATGCAAACAGTACTGATGACTATGAGTTATGAACAACAAGCGTGGAAAAGCTTGTACAATGCATCATCGTAGTAAGTGGTAGAAATTTAGAGTCTTGGACAAGGAGGTCCAAGAGTAAGTAAGTAGTAGAGCGGAGGGATCTTATGGCCGAGAATTTATTGCCAAGCGTAAGCAGCGTAAGCAGTGAATTGGCTAATTCGATAAGCCAGGCAGAATCGGGGGCAACTGTATCTGCGAAAGTGGATACAGTTGCCAGGGAAACAAAAGTTTCGCCGATTGAAAAGAAAGACACAGCACAGGAAACAAATTCTTTTTCAAATAACGCAGTGGGTAAAGGCTTATCGAACATTTATCTGCGCTTTCGGATAGACCCGGAGACAAATGATGTTACGCTGTTTGTATTGGATAGAGCAGCGAAAGAAGTTGTCCGAACAATTCCGGCAGATGAATTAGCCAAGCTGGGGCCTGGTGAACTTTTTGAATTGTTTGCGTGATAGTTCAAAAGCCCAGGTAATTTGTTTTTGATAGACGTATAGCGTGGGAAAATGTTTCCGTTCGCGATGTGGTCATTCGCGCCGGATTGCCTAGAGATCATTGTTAAGCAAAAATAGAATATTAAGGTTTATTTTATGCTTAAAATCTCAAGTTTTGTAACCCCTGGACGATATTGATAGTACGTAAAAAATTGTAATCGTAGTGAATGAAATTGTAGAAGGAGGTACAAATGTACCAAAATGCTTACCGGTCTCAAGAATATCTCCAGCAGGAAGTAATGGGCGCCAGCCCCATCCGATTAGTGGTTATGGCCTACGATGTGGCAATTACTGCTTGTGAGCAAAAAGATTTTACCCGCGCAACCAATGCAATTAGTGTTTTACGCGATGCATTGAATTTCGATTATGGCGATGTGGCAGTGGGTTTGTTCCGATTGTACCAGTGGTGCCTGGATTGTATCCGCCAGGGTGATTATGATGGTTGTCTTCAGATATTAAAAGAATTACGTGAATCATGGGCAATGGTTGAAAAACGTCTGTCGCCTTTAACAACAGTATCGCAAATATCCCAGTCTGATTTTGCTTCGGTAGGCGCCGCTACCTAGTTGAATTCTTAGTCATATTACTGGTTGTAAATATCACACGACAAGAGACGTAAAATATCGTCTCTGGTCGTGTTTTTTTAATTCACGAATTTTTTATTTAGCCTTCACCCTTGCTTTACTGCTCATAGAAGTTGATTATGTTAACATACAGTCATGATTATTATGGTTGTATGTATCTGCAAGTGAAAACCCTTTGTCGTAAACAGGTTTTATAAGAAGTTTTATTGATGGAAGAGGAGTTTATATGAGTTTCTGGAATATGTTGCAGATTGGCGCTTCCGCTTTGAGCGCCCAACGACTAAGGATGGATGTTATTTCCAATAATATCGCCAATTCAGAAACAACTCGAACTGAATCTGGCGGGCCGTATCAGCGGCAGGACGTTGTTTTCCAAACTTCTCAAAAGGACTCTTTTCTGCCAGCGTTTATTCGCGCAAGGCATGTGCAGGATGCTATGGAGACAAAGGTGAATGGGGTGACTGTCAGTCAGATTGTGACAGATGATACTCCTGGCAGCAAGGTCTATGAACCCACGCATCCAGATGCAGACGAGAATGGTTATGTGACCTATCCCAACGTCAATATTGTAGTCGAAATGACTAATATGCTTTCTGCCACACGTTCTTATGAAGCCAATCTAACCGTTGTAGATATGGCAAAGCGGATGGCAATGAAAGCTTTAGATATTGGAAGTTAATTTCATTTGATGATTAATCAATAATGAGGAATGTGCAATGTCTATCCCCAGCATTCAAAATTCATATTCTACCCCAATAACGTCATTAACGGAAACGGAGAAAAAATCTGCTTCAAGCACAATTGATAAGATTGGGCAGAGTTTTAGCAGCATACTGAATTCCTTAAGTGAGTCTGAAAATAATAGCGACAGTCTGCTTCAAAAGCTGGCTGCCGGTGAAGATGTGGATGTGCACAATGTCATGATAGCCGCCGAAGAAACGGATGTAAGTTTCCGCGTGGCGCTGGCGATTCGAGATCGATTGGTTGAGGCTTATCGCGAAATTTCGCGAATGACGGTATAAGCAATTTTATTCTGGGTTGAAGTCGATGATCAGTTCAATTCGTCAGCAATTTTCTTCCTTTTGGAATTCTCTGAGTAATGCCCAACGGATTGGGTTAATTGCTTTATCGGTTGTTGGGCTTGTGGCCATCTCTCTATTGATTGGCTGGGCCACAACACCCAGTTATTCCGTTTTATATAGCGGATTAAGTGAAAAAGATGCGGGATCAATTGTCCAGGCGTTGACCGAAGCAAATATCGATTACAAACTGCAGGGGACTGGAACCATTCTGGTTCCTTCTGATCAGGTGTATGAAGTTCGTTTGAGCATGGCGCGGCAGGGTATGCCTGAGAGCGGTACAGTTGGTATGGAATTGTTCAGCGAAAACACCCTTGGCATGACGGAATTTACCCAGAAGGTCAATTACCAACGGGCCATGGAGGGTGAACTGGAACGGACTATTGGCAGTCTGGAAGCGATTGAATCGGTACGGGTTCACATTGTGACGCCAGAGAAGACGTTATTGGCAGGTGATCAATCGCCGACAACTGCTTCGGTGACGATTGATGTGAAATCTGGTGAAAGTATTGACGCCGGTCAGGTTAAGGCTATCACCTATCTGGTAGCAAATAGCGTTGAGGGGATGAAGCCTGAAAATGTTGTCATTGTCGATGTTGATGGAAATTTGCTGGCGTCAGGTGACCTATCAGGCGATAAATTGACGACTCAAACAGACACCAGGCGCGCAGCCGAAGTCGCAGCATCTTACAATATTCAAAAGAAAGTTCAGAACATTCTGGATTCCGCTTTAGGACCTAACAAAGCAGTTGTTCAGGCCAGCGTTATATTGGATTGGACAGAACGCGAAAAAACCGAGCAAACATTTGATCCGGCTGCTACGCCAATTGTGCGTAGTTCTCAGGTATTACAGGAAGCCTATTCTACAGATGGTTCTTCGTTAGGGGGCATTCCAGGCGCTGCCAGCAATTTGCCGACCCCGGTAGCAACGGTTGCTTCAGGTTCCGGTGTAACCAATTATCAGAGAAGTGAAGAGACGACAAATTACGAGATTTCTCAGGCAGAGGTGCATGAAATTACCCCTGCTGGCGATATCAAACGAGTCTCCCTTTCAGTTTTGGTGGATGGTATTACAGACGAGGCGCAGCTCAGTGCAATTCGTTCAATTGCCGCTGCCGCCGCCGGTATTGATGAGACAAGAGGCGACACTTTAGCTGTCGAAAGCCTGACCTTCGATCGCTCTTATTACGAGGAACAAGAAGCAGAGATGACACAGTCATCCAAGACCGATCTGTATGTAAAGATTGGTATCGGAGTGGCAGGGATACTGATTCTGGCAGCTTTATTATGGTATTTCCAGCGCTTGATGGCGAATTTGCGATTGGCCTCCTCTGATGTTTGGATTCCAGTGATGAAACAGGTATCTGATATGCAATTACCCGTACCACCCGAAGAAACACAAAGTATTGCTCCACCTTTAATGTCCACAACTGAAGAAGCGCCGGCAGCTCTGTCTGCTCCAGAACCAGTATC
>CAZDAW010000002.1:19402-86916 GCA_964503685.1 uncultured Anaerolineaceae bacterium
GAACCAGTATCGGTACCGGAACCAGTATCTGTACCAGAACCGGAAATTGAGTCGCCGAGGCTCAAAGAAGTAATGGCGCGGGCGCAGGAAAAAGCGCCTTCACCGGAAGATGAACAGATGCAGCGAACCCTGACCCGTCTGGCAGAAGAAAATCCAGCCAGTGTTGCTGAAATAATTCAACTTTGGCTCAGTGAGGATGATAAGCAAAATGGCTGACGATCCCGAATCAGTTGTTAGTATTAGCGGATTAGAGAAATCTGCTGCTCTCTTACTCTGCCTAGGTGTGGATTTGTCGTCAAGAGTCCTGCAATACCTGGGTGAATCAGACATAGAGCGGGTATTGCTGGCGTTGAGCGAGATCGGGCCGATGTCGATTGAAAGCCGCAGAATAGCAATGGAGGAAGCATATACATTGGCGGCGGCAGGAACAGGGATGATGGGCAGCGGCGTGGAATACACACGTCAGCTTCTTGCACGTGCGGTTGGCCCACGGCGAGGCGCCGAAATTTTGGAGAGAATTTCAGCTCATCAACAGTTATCTTCATTTGAAATGCTCCGTAATGCCGATCCATCTCAAGTGGCCAATTTACTGGCAGAGGAACACCCCCAGACGATCGCTCTTGTCCTTTCTTACCTTGAGGCTAAGGTAGCAGCAGATATCTTAACCAATATGCCGAAAGATCTTCAGATCGAAGTAACCCTTAGACTTGCGACGATGGATCGAGTTTCTCCACAGGTGGTTCAGGTGGTCGAAAAGAATCTAAAAAGTAAATTGTCGGGTGTTATCAGTGAAGCTGATTTTCGGGCAACAGGCGGCGTATCTTTTCTGGTAAAGATGTTAAATCAGGTCGATCGCGGCGTTCAGAAAACGATATTTGACGCCCTGGATACCACCAACCCGAAACTGGTTGAGGAAATTCGGGCGAACATGTTCACCTTTGATGATTTGACGAAGCTCGATGACCGCACAATGCAGCGTGTTTTGAGGGATGTGAACAAACAAGACCTGTCTCTGGCGCTCAAATCTGCCCCAGATAAATTGAAAGATATGGTTTTCCGTAATTTATCTGAGCGCGCTCGTGAAAATATCAAAGAGGAAATTGAAATTTTAGGGCCTCAATTAGCAAAGAATGTGTATGCTGCACAAAGACGGATTGTTGATGCCGTGAGAGCATTAGAAGAATCTGGCGAAATTGTTCTGGCAGGCGGTGGAGAGGAATATGAAATCATCCCCTAGAATGATCGGCGCGGTGAAACACCCTGCCCTTGTTCAGGATTGGCTTCCCAAGGAGTTGGACGATGATTTCACTCCGGGAGAGATGCCAGCTAACGCGGCCAGTATTGAGAATGCCTTCAGCGCTTTTTCGGGAACACAGAACAATCCGACTGATGTTGCGTCTGTTGAGGATTTTGTGAAGCCATCTAAAAGGCGGGTTGTTCCGGTGGCCTGGATACCTGGTGAGATAGAGATTCCTCCACCAGCTCCGAAAGTGGTAGTAAAACCCGCACAAACTGTGCAATCTGTTACGCCTGTTCAAGCTGAACAACCACCCGTTCAAGAGGCGCCGGCTGGTCCATCAATCGACGAAAAAATTCAGACGATGCTGGATAATGCAAAAAACGAAGCGGAAAGGATCATTGCAGATGCACAGGCTCAAGCTGCGGAAATTGTTCGACAGGCGCGCGAAACAGGTCTGGCAGTTCTTGCTGAGTCGCGAGAATCAGGATATCAATCGGGGATGAGCCGCGCCGAAAAGCAGGCTAAGAGCATCATCGAGGCTTCTCAAGCGATATTACGTGAGATGAATGTTTGGCGTGATGCAATGCTGGCTCAGAGCGAAAGCGAAGTCCTGAATCTGGTTAAAACCATCGCAATAAAATTATTCGGCGATGGGATACATCTTGATGAGGAGAATCTATCCCAAACATTCAGCCGAATTTTGACGGAAGGACGCGCCCTAGGCGATTTGCGAGTTTATCTCAACCCTTCTGATGCAATGACGTTGGGGCCTTACTGGCAAGAGCAGCAATCATCTTATCGTGGACAAAAAATTGAATTGATCCCCAGCGAGGCAATTCAACCTGGCGGATGCTTTGTAGAAGGCCAATATGGTTCTGTGGATGGCCGATTAGAGTCTCAATTCGGTTTGATATTGAATGCAATTTCAAATAACACCCCCCAGGCTGTAGTGAGTGAAACATGATAGATGTTACTGTTCCTGATTTAACTCGCTACCATGACACGATCAAAAACCTGAGTACGATTCGTATCTCTGGACGTGTCGTTCAGGTGGTCGGATTGACTATTGAAGCGGTTGGTCTTGATTGCCAGATTGGTGAAGTGTGCGAAATTGACACAAAAGAAACGCAGCGGGTTCTATGTGAGGTTGTCGGTTTTCGAGAGAAGCGTGCATTTTTAATGCCTCTGGGAGAGATGCAGGGCATCCAACCGGGCAGTCCGATTTATCCGCTGGATACAGTTTTTTGCGCTCCTGTTGGAACAAAGTTGTTAGGCCGCGTTTTAGATGGCTTGGGACAGCCAATCGATAATTTAGGGCCTCTAGGTGTTGTTGATACAATGCCTACTTACAATGCTGCCCCTCCACCATTGGCAAGAAAACCAATCGTTGAACCCCTGGTCACTGGCGTTCGCGCAATAGATGGCTTGCTTACCTGCGCTAAAGGTCAGCGAATGGGTATTTTCTCGGGCAGCGGCGTCGGTAAAAGTACGTTGATGGGCGCTATTGCCCGAAGTTCTAAAGCGGATGTCAGTGTGATCGCGCTGGTTGGTGAACGTGGTCGCGAAGTACGCGAATTCGTTGAGAGGGACCTGGGAGAGGTTGGCCTGGCGCGTTCGGTCGTGGTTGTTTCAACATCAGATCAGCCAGCGCTGGTGCGTTTAAAGGCTGCCTGGGTGGCGACCACTATCGCTGAACGGTTCCGAAATATGGGATTGGATGTGACTTTCTTGATGGATTCAGTGACACGCTTTGCGATGGCTCAACGGGAAGTGGGTCTGGCTATTGGCGAACCGCCAGCCAGCAAAGGATATACGCCTTCAGTATTTGCACAATTACCGAAACTGCTTGAGAGGGCTGGAACTGGCGAAAAAGGAACAATTACGGGTTTCTTTACCGTATTGGTCGAAGGCGATGATTTCAATGAGCCAATATGCGATGCAGCCCGCGGAATTCTGGATGGACATATCATTCTCAGTCGCGGCCTTGCTGCGCGAAATCATTATCCGGCCATTGATGTGCTCAACAGCGTCAGCCGCGTGATGCCGGCGGTAACCAGCAAAGAGCACCTGGCGCACGCTGCTCAGGCCCGGAAACTTCTTGCTACTTATGAAAAAGCTCGTGATTTGATTAATATTGGCGCGTATGTCAGCGGTTCTGATCCTGAGATCGACGCGTCCATAAAAGCAATGCCGGCTTTGACTTCATTTTTACAACAGAATATGCAACAAACATCAACGTTTGAGGAAACAGAGCGCTTGTTAGCAGAGATCGGTGGAGGTGAGTAGAATGCCGCCAAAATTTTCACTTCAGTCGGTATTAGATTTTAGACATAGCTGGGTCGAAAAATTAGAAATCGAGTTAGGCAATATGATGCATTCACTTCAACAAGGTGAAACCTTACTCGAGACCTTGGAAGTGAACCGTTATGATCTCTTTCAAGAATTAACCAGACAACAAACGGGTGATTTTGATATGTTCAAGATCACCACGATTCGAAAAAATATCAATATGCTCAATGAACAGATAGACCAAGTCAAAGCGCTGTTGAAAGAATTAAGGGCCCAAGTCGAAGCCAAACGATTAGAGGTCATCCAGGCTAAACAAGATGAAGAGGTACTTGTCAAACTTAAGGACAAAGAGGGTGAACGCTACCGCATTGAACAAATACAGATTGAAAACCGGTTCCAGGATGATATTTATATTTCCACAGCGTTTCATAATCGAAAGACAGGAGCCTTAAACTGATGATTGATAATTTCTTCTCGTCTCAATTTTCTTCCACGATTTACCAAATGCTTTTTCGTTTGCTTGAAAAATACGCTGACGAGAATGGGCTTAACGTAGGAGAATCCAGCGAATCTAATACCAGTAATACGACGAGCGCAAGCCAATTTGACGATTTGATTGAACAAGCTTCGAAGAAATATGGTGTGAACCCCAATCTTGTTAAAGCGGTTATCCGGGCTGAATCGAGTTTTGATTCCGATGCAGTATCTGTATCTGGGGCAGAGGGGTTGATGCAGCTTATGCCCAGTACAGCCAGCTGGCTGGGCGTCACCGATTCAATGGATCCTCAACAAAATATCAATGCGGGAACCCGTTATCTGGCGCAGCTTTTACAAAAATATGACGGCGATGTTCAACTGGCGCTCGCCGCTTACAATGCTGGCCCAGGAACAGTTGATAGCTATGGCGGTATTCCACCATACGCTGAAACACAAACTTACGTAAATCGTGTTCTTGAGTATGCCAAATCAGAGAATACGTGGAGTGTTTAGGAAATGGCTGATTTATTATTTTCGGATGATGGTTTTCGGGCCGCAAAAATTGCTCTGAACGGACTGGCCAAGCGCCAAGAAGTGATCAGTAAAAACATGGCCAATGTGGATACACCAGGCTACCATGCAGAAACATTGAACTTTGAAGACGCGTTGAAAAGCGCGTTGGAAAAGTCCTCCACCTTGAGTTTAAATCAAACTCAGGCGGGGCACATGTCTTCAACCACCACACCAACGCTTGGTTTTCAAATCTCTGAAAGGGAAGGAGGTGTAGAACGCGCAGACCAAAATAATGTTGATATGGATAAAGAATTTATCGATATGAGCGAAACCGGAATCCGGTATCTATCCGTCGCTCAAGGGTTGAGCAAGAAATTTATCTTGCTAAAGACAATTTTAAAGTAGAGGTAAAAAATGAATGATGTCATAAGCTTACAAATTAATTCACCCCCGGCTACTGCAGCAGTTATGACTGGAACAGGTACAGCAGCTGCCGCTGATCAGACAACAGACGCCAAGACGGTGACTTTCGATTCTGTACTGGCCGAGGTGCAGCAGGAACAAGACCTGAACAGTGCTACAGATGAGATGCTTGCGCAAGCAGCTTTAGCAGCCTCACAAGTGCTCAACCAGAATTTGATTTCTGTTGCGCCAGTTGAGATTGAAACCACCGATGTAGATGTTTCTGGGGAAGAAGCTGTCAGCGCCGTTGTTAGTGGCATTTCTGACAGTGAAGCCAATACTGTTCAACTTGTATCAGGCGCTGATCAAATAACCACCGCAGCCTCTGCGGCTACCATACAAAACCAGCAGGGGCAAGCTGTTGCTGAAACAGTCGAATTTGACGCCGCTGCAATCGAGGCGCAGGCTGCATCCGGGGCTGAAGCAGCAGCTTTACCCATCACAGTTATTTATGATGGGGTCGTTCTGGGAACCACCAATTCGCCAATCGTCATTGATCCAGAAACCAAAACACTGGTTGGCGCGAACATGGTAACAGACGAACCGGTTGTTACCGAAGCGAATAGCGCTGGCAAAGCCGTTAACAGTGAAGTAAACTCCCCGACAACCGATCAGGCTCAAGTCGATAGCAGCGCTGACGAGGTTACTGCCACTGCAGCTGAATTAGCCAATCTTGCCAAGGCGAATCTTGAGACTCTTCTTACCAAGGCGGCAAATTTGGCGAGCGACTCCGATGATGACACTTCACTGGCTCAAACGATCTCAGATATGACCGAAAACGTTGAGGCGGCTCTTTCACAGGCAAGCATGACTGCCAAAAAAGCCGCTGAAAGTTCTGCATCGGGTGAAATAGAGAAACAGACTTCCAACAGCGAATCGAAGCCGGATGCGAAGGCAGTCAGTAACACGACAAAGGCACAGGCAGATACGCTGGCTCAAGCAGTGGTAACAGAGAGTGCGAAAACCGTTTCAACCAGTACTCACGCAACTGATCCAGTCAGTGCAACGAGGACTCAGGAAGCAGAATGGGTGAACCAGGTCGTAGGTAATGTTCAGACGATGTCTAAAAATGGACAGACAACCATGCGATTGCAGTTATACCCTGAAGATCTCGGAAGGATTGATTTACACTTAACTTCGAGTTCAGATGGCTTACAGATCACGATAAACGCTGATCAGGTGTCAACCGGCCGTTTGATCGAGACAAAGCTCGATACACTTCGCCAGACGCTGACCGACGCAGGTTTGCAGGTGTTGAATCTTTCTGTCGGCCAGAGTTCGGTGCAAGATCAATCCAATCAGACTTCCCAATGGCAGCAGTCCACTTCTTTTACCCATCCAACTCGCTATGGATCAGGAGCAATAATTGAGGATGAATCACTGCTGAGCGAATCGGTTCAATTGAATTTGATCTCGAGCAGCCTGGATTATCGGGTATAGATGATATATAAAGGAGGACTTTATGAGTGACATGGAGACAAAAATCAATGAAATAAATGCCAGCCTTGGTTATAGCAATACGTCAAGCAAGGTAAAAAGCTCCACCGGCAGCGGAATGGCTGATATGGGGGGGCAGGAGTTTTTGCAATTGATGCTTGCTCAATTACAGAACCAGAACCCGCTGGAGCCAATGAAAGATAGCGAGATGCTTTCACAATTTGCAAGTCTGAATACGGTGCAAGAACTCAAAGAATTAAATGAATTGTTTGAGGACTTTACATCGGCTTTCAATTCTTCTCTTCAACTGATGAATTCAGTGTCATTGATCGGAAAAACTGTGGATTACGTTGATGGCGAGGACACCAAAAAAGGCGTGGTTACTACAGTTTCGTTTGATGATGGCGTTCCCACCCTTTGGGTTGGCGATAAATCGGTTGAGTTTGGGAGCGTCATTGCAGTTTCAGGAGGCTAGTTATGGCAGCAGATCCAATTCGAATTAATTCGAATCAGCTAGCAACGGCGCAAAGTACAAAACCTGCGTCAAATCAACCAATTAATGGCCCATCCAGCTTCGCCGATGCTCTGGCAAATGCACAGGGTTTGAAATTCTCCAACCACGCTCAAAAACGCCTGCAGTCACGGAATATCTCTTTGACTGACGAGGGCATAGCCCGTTTGACGGGCGCTGTCGAAAAGGCGCAGCAACGCGGCGGACGAGAATCGCTGGTGCTGATGGATGATATGGCATTTATTGTCAACGTAAAGGACCGAATGGTCGTGACGGCGTTGGATTCAGAAGCGCGTGGGCAAGGCGTTTTTACACAAATTGATAGCGTCGTGTTCGCCGATCCCACCCAATCGAATCAAACGACAAATAATGAACAAAGTACAAATAATGAAATTTAAATGATTTCACCAAAACAGGCTGGCCCTCTCGGAGGAGGCCTGGATTAAATCTTCTGGAGGCATAAAATGTTACGCTCAATGTTTACTGCTATTAGTGCATTGTCAATTCACCAGGACTACATGGATGTTGTTGCAAACAACCTGGCGAATGCAAATACCACGGCTTATAAAGCCAGCCGGGTATTGTTTCAAGATCAATTTTCTGAACTGGTTCAGGCTGGTACGGCGCCGACCGGTGATCGGGGTGGTTTAAACCCAACGCAAATCGGTTTGGGTGCACGTTTGGGTACCGTCTCAACAGTTTTTACTCAGGGTATGCTTAACGCAACCGGCCAGAACACTGATATGGCCCTTGAAGGCGAAGGCTTTTTCATATACACCGACGGCGCTTCACAGTTTTACTCCCGTGATGGCGCAATCGAAATGGACTCGGCGGGTTATCTGGTTAATGGCGCGACGGGCTACCGGATTCTGGGTTGGAATACCAGTGGTTCTCCAAGCACCACACCTGTTGATACCGGCAAACCGATTAGCGACCTGCATATCCCGATTGGAAATTCATTGGCCAGAGCAACCAGTAATATTTCTTTCACCGGGAATCTGTACTCTTTAGCTGAGACATCCGGTTCGCCATCTTATCAGGTTACAGCAGGGGCGTATGACTCGCTGGGCGAGCTTCATACATTCACAATTACCTTTACGCAACAGGGTGCGCCTAACTCAAATACATGGGATTGGGCTGTCAGCGGTACCCCTAACCCTGGGGATGTAGGCACATTTGATGGAACTGGGTCAATTCAGTTCGATGCCAACGGGCAATATATTATAGGATCTTATACGGTGACGACCCCGATCAGTATTCCGACCAGTCCTGGAGCAACAACTGCAACTCCTCCTCTTCAATTTGATATGGAAGAATTGACGATGCTCTCGTCGAGTAATACGGTGGCTTCAACTTATCAGGATGGTCTTGCTGCAGGAAGTGTATCAGGTTTCTACATCCTGCAGAATTCCGGAGAAATTTTTGCTTACTATTCCAACGGCTTAAAAGAGAGAGTCGGGCAAATTGCATTGGCCAAATACTCCAATCCAGCAGGACTTGAAAGGGTTGGCCAAAACCTGTTCCAGAAAGGTTTGAACTCCGGAGAACCAGCAATTGGCGTGGCTGAGACAGGTGGTAGAGGTTTTATTGCCCCGGGTTATTTGGAAGGTTCCAATGTTGACCTGGGTACGGAATTCACAAACATGATCCTGGCGGAACGTGGTTTCCAGGCATCTTCACGGGTGATCACTGCTTCAGATGAGATGCTTCAGGAGTTGGTGAATTTGAGACGGTAATAAACTAAATACAGGCAAGCAGGATGATTTTAGAAAAAGTGGGTTGCGCCGATAATATATATATAGAATATTGGGTGCACAACCCACTTTTTGGTATGATGAAATGAGTGTTATCGGGCAGCCCCTACCCATTACGGTTGTTCAACAGCCGGAAGAAACCCAGCTTGCTTTTCGCCTTAATCAAAGGATTACGGCAGAGATACTTCAGGTTGCAAGCGATCACGTTGCGTTATCAATTCAGGGGGTAAGGGTTGTTGCAAAATTAACCTCCCCAGATCAATACGCAGCGCTGGCAGATTATCATACGGCGCGGTTTGTTGTACGTGATTTATCGAATAAGACTTTAACGCTACAACTGCTCAATCAAAACGGACAACCGGCCAACCCGATTTCACCCAACACCCCCGAGCTGGTATCAAATTTATTGAAGATGGCCGAATTGCCGGTCAATGCAACGACTACCCGAATAGCCCGCGCCCTGTTCAACAATAATATCCCAATAACCCCTGAAAACGTAGAAGAACTCTATAAAGCGCTGGTGAACTGGCAATTGACTTCTTATCCAGAATCCAAACCCGCACAACTGGCATCTCAGACAGGATTGGCAAACACTCAATTGGAAGCAGAAGCATTGGCGGCGCAACTGGCAACTGACGATGCAGCAACGCAACCACAGCAGACAACCACCGGTCAAACGACCGGGCTTCAAGCCGGGAATGAAGCTCAAGCTCAAAGATTGAATGATCTCAAAGCTGCATTGCAAAATTCCGGTCAGATATTGTGGGGAGAGTATGAAGCTCAGACGGCAGCATCGCTTAAAGCTGGCGGGCTGCCTCTGACTGGCGGAACGTTAGCCCTGGCATTGACCGATACTCCTCAACTGGAAAAAGAAATAACCCGGCTTCATACACAATTGCAGTCATTGTTAACTCAGCCAAAACTTTCGCCGCGCATGATGGAGTTGGTAAAAAATGCGCTCAACGTGCTTTCGAACCTGGAGACCAAATGGGATGCACCGCCAAGTACCATCCAGGAAAATTTAAAACAGGCTGTTTCAATTTTAGGACGTTCTGTGGAAGCAGATATCGCCAAACTTAACGAACGGGGAATAACAACACTTTCGGCTTCTCAGCCCGAGCAAAATCTATTGGGATTGGCTCAATTAAGACAGGAATTAGCCCAAGTCGATCCGCGTCATCCGCTTGTGCAGGATATTGACCGGTTTCTGGATAGTATGCGGGCAATTCAATTTTCGAATACTGAACCGAGTGTTATACCGGCAAAAGGCCAGTGGCTGAGTCTGGATTTGCCGCTGCAGGTTTCTTTACCTGCCAATCTCCAGACAAATCAGCAACGAACTGAACTTCATACAGCCCGTTTACGAATCGATTATCCTTCTGACGGGAAAACCCGCAAAATTGACCCTTCGTATACGTCTATTGTGATCGAATTGGAACTTGATCCTGGTGAAATTCTTGAAGTGAATTTGTCTATGGTCCATAGACAGATTGGGGCGCGTATTACCGCTTCGACCAAACAATTACGCGATCTGGCTGATATTGAAATACCCGGCTTACAGGAAGGCCTGGAAAAATTAGGCTATGTCGTTCAAAGCGCTGTATGTGAAGTCGGTGGTAACACTGATGAGGCAAAAACAAATAATACGGCAGGTATATCGCTTGCGCAAACCAGTATTAATATGGCAGTTTGATCATGTACATAAAAAAGAAGCGCCCAGATTTTAAAGATGAAATTCCTAACCCGCAGCAGGCAGTGGCGTTAGGTTATAATCCATCCAAAGATTCTGCACCACGTGTGCTAGCAACCGGAGATGGCCTGGTTGCCGAGAAGATTATTGCTATTGCAAAAGAAAATAAAATTCCTATTCGAGAGGACCCGGTATTGGTAGCTGCATTGGCCAGTATAGACCTGGATGAGACAATTCCTCCGGAATTATATGCGGTTGTGGCAGAAGTACTGGCTTTTGTGTACCGGGTCAGACAGAAACAAACGCAGAAATTGACTTGATAGAGGTTTACACTATGGAAACGAATACAACACAGCAGGTAGAAAGACGATCATGTTTTCGAGTGGCCTATTCGCAAAAACGAAGCCCGACCGTCTATATTAATGGTTTTGCCTACCCCGTCGTTGATTTGAGCGAGAAGGGTGTAAAAATCCTTAATACTAATAGAAGGCGGATGCCGGAAGATATTTTCAAGTTCAAGATGTCGTTTTTGGATGGTGAAACGCTGGATTTGGTCGGCAAATTACAGAGAATTAGCTCCAATCAAATTGTGCTCGCAATTCTACGCGGCATACCGTACCAAAGAATCTTGAAGGAACAAACCCAGCGGCGTATAAATTAGGCGCATCGGCTGTTATAATAAGGGGGCTTCCTTCATTAATAATAGATGATAAGTGGTCTTTCTTAATGTATTAACAAAAAAATGACCAGTTGATACTGGCTATTTTTTTGTTCTTTTATCCTGCTGCTCTTTTTCCACAGTTGGAGGATTGGTTTCTTGTGGTTTCTCTTCTTTAATATCTTCTGCAAGAAATTTACGAAGGCCCTGAAATGTTTCAGGTTCGGGTTGAACCGCAAGCCGAGCAGCAATCAGGTTTTGCTCTAAGACGGCCTGGCTGAGTTCCTGGCGTAAGATAGTCACTTCCTTGGGGGCATTAATTCCAATTTTTACTTTATCGCCATCAACCGCCAGTACGGTTACGATAATATTGTCGTCAATGATCAGACTTTCTTTTACTCGGCGTGTTAATACTAGCACTTTTTATCCCTCGATGGTAAATTCAACGTTTTGGAGTACGTGGTTGGCATCATAACCTGATTGTGTAAGGATAACCTGTTTTGCTTTTCCATTTTTGGGGTTGTAGGCAATTGGCCCCAACATATTTGCCGTCACATCGAATGGTTCGTTTCTGACATTAAGGATTACAAGCCATTTCAAGCCCAACATATCGCGCGCTTCAAGTTGTTTCAGGTCTTCTTTATCGAGACGGGGCTTGTAATCGGGGTTTATGATCCAGGGATCTACAACCGGAAAAGTGATTTTGGGCATATCCTGGCAAGCGAGAATCTTAACAGGGCGAAGTTCATCAACAATATTCAAGGTGTATTTTTCCCAATCCGGGAGGCCTTCCAATCCATTAGTAAAAGTGAGTGAGATTGTCTGGAGGGTAAGGGGTTGCTTTGCCTGGTATGGGCTTTGGGTCTGGATAACTTGTTTACCCAACCCTTTGGCTGGGTTGATCACCAGTGGACCCAGAAGATTGGCGGTGATGGAGAAAGGGTCCGTTTCAACAGTGATGATAGCAAATGGCGTTACATCTCTGCTGGAATTCGCTTTTATATCGGCGAGGTCCTCTTTTGTTAAATTGAGCTGGTAATTCGGAAACCATGTGTGAGGATCTGCAACAATGAGAGATACCTTAGGTTCTTCAACTGATCGAAACAAAAAAATTGGCTTTGTTTCCTTTTTTTGTTCGACGCTAAAGTGTTGCCATTCCGGGTATCCTTCCAGGCCAAAAGGAAAATACAAGTCTTTAAAAGCCAATCCGCGAGAAGAAGTATTATTCATAGCACTCTCCCGTTCAAACAGTAAGATTGGTGTTAAACTTAAACTAAATTTATTATAGGGTAATTAGTCGAGGTAGTCAAATAAATTGAGCGCCGATAATACCTGACTATTAACCTCTAATACAATTTGATAAGAGGTTTTCCAAAGCTGCAACTCAGAGATTGCCTCAGCCGCTTTGATATCTTCTCTCGTGGATAACAGGGCTTTGATTTGAGTCTGGGTCTTTTCAGTGCGGCTAATGATCGTTTGTAGATCTCGCTGGCGCGCGCCAGTGGTTGTTCTTGTCAGGATAAGATTATCAATGGCCGGTTGTAACTGTGTGTTAACCGCTGTTTGAAGAGCTGTTGTGTCATTTGTCTCTAACGCCAGACGGATGCTGTCAATAGCCTGAATTAATGGTGTGAAGGTTGCGTCGCCATTGATGTTGATGGTAATGTTATGCCCTGGACTGATTGTACGCACGATGTCACTGGTATCTCCATTGTATGTAACAGTTCCCAAAGCAGGCGGTGTCGCCGGGGGTGTATAAGTGAAAGGCACCGTATTGACCTGGAATCCGGAGAAAATATAATTTCCCAAATGATTCGTGTTGGCAATTTCAACAGCCTGCAAAATAATGGATTCCATTTCCTTACCAGTAATAGCTCGTTCATCTGCACCCTGGGTGTCTGATATGCTGCTTTGAGCAAGCGTCAATGCACGAGTGGCCAGTTCGGTAATATCTTTCATGGCCTTTTCAGTTGCAGACATCCAGTCGTTAGTTGTGTACATGGTGTTAAGGTATGCGTTTGACATATTTAATGAAGAACGAAGGCTCATTGATGTTACAGCGGTAGCTGGATCATCAGAAGCATACTCAATCTTTTTACCAGTAGCTATTTGCTGTTCAAGTTTATAAATAGCTTCCTGGTTGTCGTTGATATAACGCAAACTGTTTTCAACCATCATCCGATTAGTGATTCGCATACAACACCTCTTACCTTCCGACCAGGCCGGTCGAGTTAATAATTCTATCAAGCATCTCATCGAAAGCGGTCAACAGCCGAGATGCAGCTTCAAAAGCGCGCTGTTCTTTTGCTAGATTGGCGGCTTCTTCATCCAGGTTTACACCGCTTACTGATTCGCTCATTGAGTTTAATGACTCTGCTACCATTTGGTGGTCAGTAGCGTAATCTTTGGCCTGTTCGATAGCCAATCCGAATTTTCCGACTTGCTGAGTGTAAAAGTTGTTAAACGTGGTTGTACCGCCGCCCATTAATAATTCATATTGTACATTGGTGATTGCATTCGCGTTCGAGCCATCGCCGGCTGAGTTTATTGTTTGTGCGGCTGCAATACGACTGGGATGTCCAAGAATTTCACTGTTAATATGGATCTGCGCCGCAGCGCCGCCGGTTCCACTCAAATCAAATAAAGCCGGGCTGCGATCGTAAGGTGGGGCCGGAGGCGGGGGCGACGCCGTCCAGGTGGTATCCAGGCTATAACCGGATTGTTGCAGTTCATTGATTCGGGTAGCAAATGCTTGCGCAAGCTCATTCAATCCATTAATTTGGGTGACAATATCTTCATCGCGAGCTTCTAATAAACCTTTGATTTCGCCTCTGGGAGCGTTGATGAGTTGGCCGTTGTCTTCCCAACGTACTTCTACCAAATTATCGTTAGCAGGATTAGGCTCAGCGGTTAACTTCAGAACTGAATTGCCCATAACTAAAATGTGCCCGCCAATAGAAACCATAACTTCGCCATTCTCTTGCTGTTGCGATGTAGCGCCAGTCAACTCTGCCAAGCGGTCGAGCAAGACATCGCGTTTATCAGATAGATCATTGGGTTGGTCGCCAACTGAAGTTACCCGCCGGATTTCTATGTTGATGCGTGCAATTTGCTCGGCTATACTGTTAACTTCTTGCACATTCTGTTGAAGAGAAAGATCCTGGTCTTTACGGATCATTCTCAATTGTTCTGAACGCCAATTGAAAGCATCCGCTACTTGTTTGGCGCGGTCAATCAAATCTTCTCGCAAGGGAATACTCTGCGGGTCATCTGCCACGGCTTTCCAGCCTGCCCAAAAATTATCCAACTTTGAGGTGAGACTGTCGGTCGATGTCTCAGCCAGGGATACTTCCACTTGTTTAAGAATATCTCGTTTAACTTCCCAGCGTTTTGCTTCACCGCTTTCCTGACGATATCTTCCATCAAAAAAGTCCAGATTAAAACGCCGAATACGCTGGACATATACCCCGGTACCAATTTGTCCGGCGGTACCCATACCGATGCTGTAAGCTGTTCCGGCCGCCAGTACTGCTTCCTGACGCGAATAGCCTTCGGTGTTGGCATTGGCTACGTTGTGATTGGTAACCTGAATTGCTTGCTGGTGTGTAAGGACAGCTCGAAGCGCTAGATTAATCCCAGAGAATAATGTAGACATACAATCACCTCAAATAATTACGCGCGATGATCCACATCCCATACAACGCCTTGTTGTTCGTTTATGGGTACGCCTGGAGGTTGGTACCCAATCGAAGGCTGATAGAGACTTAATAAGAATACCTGGGTAGCATCCAGCCACTCCAAAGTAGTTGTAGCCAGGATACGATTGGCGTTACTTAAATCCTTGGCCTGTTTGACGAGCGTCAGAATGCCTTCATGAAGTCGACCGAGTCTGCCAGATACGCCGGGTTCCATACGGCTGATTATTTCGTTCAGGGTCAGTTTATTTGCTTCCAGTCCGCTGTTTTTTGCCATTTCTTCGGTAATCATCCGACGCGAATCTTCCAATTGGCTGATTTCATCCAACAAGACCTCTTTATCTTCGACCAGAGGAAGTAAAGCGGAAGCATCAGCTTTTGTGAGCGCCGTATGCTCATCTTTAGTTAAAGCAATAAGTGATTGCAAAGAACGAAATTCTTTAACCAATAAATCTTCCAATGAGGTCGAGAATTCCTGTAAATTTTCCATTTGTTATCTTTTCTCCTTTGCAACCTGTTCAAACTGCAGCGGTCGTTATTCTTTGTTGATTATTATCGATCTCAACCGGAGAGCAAGATTATCGTAGGATATTTCATAAGCGCCGGTTTCAATTTGATCTTTCAACTGTTTCACTCTCTCATTACGCACTTCTGGCGTTTCATCAAATGCTGTTCGGGCTTTAGCCAGTTCACGAGCCTTGCTTGAAAACTCCGCTTTATCTTTTGAGCCGGTTGCATCGACGCTCAAAGATTGTTCACTGATACGTCCAGTTTTATCTACATTGTGAGCGGCTTCGGACATATTCGGCGGCAGGGGAGTGATTCCGCTATTTTCAACCTTCATGTTTCGTTCCTCCAGAACTAATTAAATAGAAATTCCATTTCCTATATATCGGTATTATTTTAAAATACTTTACTTCCTCATATTAATTGCCTGTGAAATCATTTGATCGGTATAGGTAAAAGACCGCGCGGCCATTTGATATGAGCGTCCGAGTACTATCATACTTGTCATTTCCTCAGAGAGACTGACGTTTGATCGTTCCAGAGTTGATGCGAGTATCGAACCATAATGTTCGGTCCCAGCGACACCTGATTGCACCTGCCCCGATGCTTCTGTTTCCAACCAGCAATTGTCGCCATAACCTTCCAAACCAGTCGGACATGGGAAACGGCTGATCAGAATGGTTCCAACTTTTTTCTGAGTATCGCCAACGTTAGCCATGACGCTGCCATCAGGCTTGACATAGTAGTCCGTTGCTTCCTGAGGGATATTCCCCTCCCAAACAAGCGGATAACCCTTTGCATTAACGAGCTGTCCCTCTGCATTCACATGGAATTGACCGTCACGAGTATAAGCGACTTTCCCATCTGGCAACGTTACTGAAAAATAACCCTCGCCCCGAATTGTTAAATCCAATGGATTCTCCGTTGTTTGCAATGTGCCCGGTTTCATGGATTGAGACGTGTCTGCAATCATGACCCCGTTTTGAGTTTGCTGGAATAGTTCCTGAAAGTTCATTCGGTCTTTCTTGTAACCAATGGTATTGATATTTGAAATGTTACTTGCTACAGTATCCAGGTTACTTAGACGAGAAAGCATCGATGCACGGTTGATATTTATTATTTCACTTAATGACGCCATATTATTCTCCAGATATGCTACGCTGAATCATTCCCGATCTATAAAACGCGTCCAAGGGTGGTAATTGAACGCCCAACCAACTCGTCTTGCAGTTGCACAACTTTTTGCGCCGATTCATAAGCGCGGGTGACCGATATCATTTGGGTCATAATTTCTGATGCATTTGCATTGG
The DNA here is from genome assembly GCA_964503685.1 of uncultured Anaerolineaceae bacterium. Taxonomy (GTDB): domain Bacteria; phylum Chloroflexota; class Anaerolineae; order Anaerolineales; family Anaerolineaceae; genus CAZDAW01. The sequence continues at coordinate 35,946 of CAZDAW010000002.1, forward strand.
ATGCTTCAAGGTAACCCTGTTGGACCGTACCTGGCTCATTTCCGGTTGGAGCAACCTTGCCGATGAAGGTATTGTTTTCGCCCCGTTGCAATTCATTTTCGGGGTCATTGAACATAGCGATTCCTAATTCGCCAACGGCCACTCCATCCACCTCCATTTGACCGTTGGTCAATACGGTAAAGTCTCCTTCAGGCAGTGTTATAGGTTGACCTGAATTATTCAATACCTGATACCCTTCTACAGTCACAAGCTGCCCTGACGCATCACGGTGGAAACGACCGTCGCGAGTATATCGTTCGCCTTGAGGGGTGTTAATTCGGAAGAAGCCTTCGCCGTGTATGGCCAGGTCAAAATCTTCGCCTGTGCTTTTTATGGGACCGGTGGAATAGTCAGTAACTTCTTCGTTGATTTCAACGCCTAAACCCAGGTCGCCTAAATAATCGAGTTGAGTGTTAGTGGTTTTGCCAATTGTAACCAAAACAGGGTTGGTTAATGCCACACTGGGTAAATCAGTTGATGAGGTTGATGCTTGATTGACAACTGGCTTCTGTACATAATCATCCATGGTGAGGAGTATTTGCTTAAAGCCAGGAGTATCCAAATTGGCGATATTATGCGCCAGGGCTTTTTGCCGGTTAATCCCGGCGAGCATGGCAGAAGCTGCTGAATATAATGCTTTTATCATCTATAAACCTCCATTGTTGATTTACTGACCTGATTCAGGTTAAGCACCAATCGAATTTCATCACGCGTCATTCCCATCTGACGAGCTATATCGATATCACCCATGCCGCCTGCGGCCATCGCATTGATAATCTGATTTCGTTCTGTCGGCGAGGATTGAGGAATCTGATTGCTTTGAGGCGACTTTTGTTGCGCGGCGGAAATCAGTGTGCGAAAATCATCCTGCGCCATCAGTCCGGTGGAAGTTGTTGATAACCTGGGTTCCTGGGTGGTTTTTACGAGGTTGCGCAAATTGGTAACAACCGGCGATAGCCGTTCCGCCTGTGACTGGTTACCCTTGTTGAGGGCTGTTTCGCGTGCTAATTGGATCAGGTTCAGAGTATCGGAAAGCAAATTAGAAGATATTGTGTTCATAACTTAAAATCCTTTGCTTGCCATATTGCGAGTATTATGCGGGCGTCCATCGTGAGCTATGTTTTTTGAATGGCGTTGTGCTGGCTGATGTGCAGTACTCGTTGATTTTTGCGCCACAGCCAGATTGTTTTCATAATTTGACAGGATCGCTTTAAGGCTGGTTATCGCACGAGCGTGTAGCTGGCAGGCTCGCGATTCTGATATTTCTAATACGGCTCCAATTTCTTTTAGGGTTAGATCTTCGTAATAATATAGTGAAAGTACAAGCTGCTCTCTTTCAGGGAGGGCTTTTAGGGCTGATATCAGCCGTATTTTTAGTTCCTCTTCGTCCAAAATTTCGGAAGGATCCGCTTGATTCTCATCTGCGAGTAATTCGTGCAATGAAACGTCTGCTTCACTATCTGATTCAACAATTGTATCCAGTGACATAATGACTCTGCTTGAATCGATTAAAGCCTGATGCACTTTGGGTAGATCAAGATCGAGGTGGATTGCCAGTTCCTCATCGGTTGGAGCGCGTTCCAGAGTTCCCCAGAGTGTCATCATGGCATTTTGCACAGACCGGGCTCTCTGACGAGCAGTTCGCGAAAGCCAATCCAGAGACCGTAAGTAATCGAGGACTCTACCGCGTATTCGCAAAGTGGCGTAAGTAGAAAACTGGGTACCGAAACTTGCATCGAAACGGTCAATAGCCTCAATGAGTCCCAATAAACCCTGACTTACGAGGTCTTCATAATCGGCTCCCATTTCTTGCGACATCCCCAGCCGTCCTAGAATATAATGAACCAACGGGATAAAGTGCAGAATTATTTCTTCCCGTATCTGAGGATCATGAGAGGAGATATATCTGGAAATCAGATCAGCTTCACCGTTTTGAGGAGTCATCAGTTATTTAAGCCTCAACTTCTTTCGTGTGATTGGCTAATTTTTCTTCTTCGATCATTTGCTCTGCCTGAGCGCTGACGGCTTTCATGGTGCCGTCTGTAATTATCCAACTTATTATCCACATGACGATCCCGACAATAACGATTGCGGCGCATGTGCGTGTGATAGCCAGAACGAGGCCGCTTCCGGAAAGTAAAGAAGTAACGGCAGTTATGATGCCAGACAGGGTGACGATTATGAAAGCTGTTGTATACGTGAACTCTAAAATTACTGGCAATTTAGGGTAATTTTCGCGGCGCTGGATCTTTTTGGGCTTAGGTTTTTTTGCTTCTTTTTTACTCATAATCTAACCTCCTCTTTAAAGAGGGCCATCACAAAATCGTGAATATTGGCGGGTCGTAAATCTTCCAATACACGTGTTCCCGTTGTGAAATAGGTAATGGGTAATTTGGATCGACATAAGACGTTAAAAATGCTTCCATAACTGCGGGTTTCATCCATCTTGGTTATAATTAATCCATTAATACCAAAGATACCCAACGCAGCTATCGTTTCGTTGATATCCTCTTCTTTTGTGGCTGCAGATGCTACAAGATATGTGGCGCGGTTTGGAAGCGCGGTTAAGAATGCACCTAATTCAATTACCTTAGGTTGATTGCGAGGATTGCATCCCGGCGTATCGACGATTACCATGCAATCTTGCGGCTGGTTTGCCGCGATCTCAGATAATTCTTCCGGGGTATAAGCCAGAAAAAGCGGGATGTTGAGCGTGTCCGTAAAAACCCGCGCTTCTGCGATGGCGCCGGTTCGGACGGTATCGGCGCTTACCCAGACAACCTTTTTATTCAAACTAAGGCGGCGGGCAGCAAGTTTGGCGCAGGTGTTGGTCTTGCCGCTTCCAGTTGCTCCAACCAGGCAAACGATGCGATTGTTTATCGATGCCTCTTCAGAAGATTTGATGCATGCTTCAAGTTGCCGGCCAATAAATTGGCGAACTCGATTCTCATCAACCAATGAATTAGGGTTAAGTGTTTCCAAACAGGTCGCAATCAGCCGATTGACAAATTTACGATCAACGCCCTGTTCAAGCAATTGATGATAACTGTCTTCTAATAAGACAGGCATATTAGCAGGAACCTGAACATTGATCAATTCTTGTGTCTCAGGCTTTTGGGGAGGCGTCTTCCCGTTCTTCTTTTTCGGCGGCTCTTGCACTGGCAGTTTATCTAAAACTTCTAAAACAGATAATTCTTCGGGCTTTGGGGGAGTCGCCCCATTTACAACCGGTACAACCGGTGGCAGTTCGACTGCCCTTTTGAGGTTGGGCGTTGTTTTTGATGCAGGCTTTGGGGATTCTGGTAAAGCCGCCGGTTTAGGTTCAACTTTTGCCGGAGTGACTTTAGGAGCTTCCAGAGCTTTTTTTTCATTTTCTTCGGCTTGTAAACCTTGCATGGCAATAACTTCCACAATTGGTTTTCGCCAGACTTGCCATGCAGGGCCTCCGGGAACTTGCCGCGCCGATACGATGATTGCCTCAGGTCCAAGCTCTTGCTTGATCTGTTGGAGAGCAGTCATCATATTTGGAGCGCGAAATGTACGAGTTTTCATCCCGAATTACTCCGTAACTACTTGTTGCGACATGATATCGACCATGCCATGAGCTCGCACTTTTGTCCCCTGGCTGACTTCTGAAAAGGCCAAAACAACCAGGTTGGGCAAAGATTGTTCAATCAAACGTCGAAATGCCAGACGCAACTCTCTGGGACATAATAACAGCGGGTAATAGCCTTTTTGCGCCAATTGCTCCATCTGTTCGCCTGTTTTCTTTAAGATGGCCTGTGCAGTAGGGGCATCCAATTGAAACCCCAATCCATTTTCCGCCGGCCCTAAAGCGCCTCGTAGCATAGTTTCAAGTTGGGGCGATAAAGTGAATACGTGAAGATACCCATCATTATCTCGATATTGATTTGATAAAGCTCTTGCCATCGTTTGGCGCACAGCTTCAGCCAGAATATTGGTATCTCTTGTAATGGGAGCGTTGTTTGCCAACACTTCCAATATGCCACCCAGATCTCGTATTGGGACCCGCTCCCGGAGCAAATTCCGCAACACTGATTGAACCTCACCCAATGTCAGTAGCTCTGGGATAACGCCTTCAACTGCGGCGGGAGTTTTTCGTCTGAGTTGCTCAAGCATTTCCTGAACCATCTGGCGATTTAACAACTCTGGCGAATTGGCGCGGACAACTTCAGTCAAATGGGTACTTAAAACCGAGAGGGGATTAACGACGGTGTAGCCGAGTAACTCTGCACGACCTTTTTCTGCCTCTCCGATCCAAATCGCGGGGAGGCCAAAAGCTGGCTCAGTTGTTGGTATACCGCGCAGTTTTTCTTCCGACTCAGACCCGGGGATAGCTAATAACTTATCCGCTATTAATTCGCCCCGCGCTACTTCCTGGCCGCGAATTTTTATCCGGTAAGCCTGGGGTGGAAGGCGTAAATTATCCCTTATGCGTACAATGGGTAAAATCAACCCGATCTCGTTCATCAACTGGCGGCGAATTGCGGTTACCCGGTGAAGCAAATTATCCTGGGCAAATTCGTCTATAAGCGATATCAGGCCATAGCCAATTTCCAATTCCAGTGGATCGACCACAACCATTCCCAGCATATCATCCGGGCTTTCAGGTTCAATCGCTTTGGGCGCTGGAATAATCTCCGGTACAGCGCTTTTCGCTTTATCGGCTTTCCAGATAAAATAGGCGCCTGCTCCTAATGCGCAGCTTACTAAGATAAATGGTATTTTGGGAATACCGGGCACGATTGCCAGAGCGGCGATGATGATTGTGCCAAAAGTCATACTATTTAAATTGGAAAGCTGACTGAATAAATTCTTACCAAAGGATGCATCGGATGATGACCGGGTTACAATTAAACCCGCGGCAGATGAGACTAACAGCGCAGGAATTTGAATCGCCAAGCCTGCTCCTACAGTGAGAAGGGTATAGGCTTGCAAAGCATCCAACAAGGACAAGCCCCGTTGCAGAACGCCGATGACAAATCCGCCAAGAATATTAACCAGAATAACGACGATTGCTGCAACTGCATCACCTTTAACAAATTTACTGGCGCCATCCATCGAGCCGTAAAAATCAGCCTCACTTGCGATCTGTTTTCTGCGTTCCCTGGCTTGTTCTTCGTTAATGATGCCTGCGTTTAGATCAGCATCGATTGATAACTGTTTACCTGGCATTGCGTCCAAGGTGAAACGAGCTGCTACTTCAGCCACGCGTCCAGAGCCATTGTTGATAACCACGAATTGGATGATCATCAGCATTAAGAATACAACCACACCGACGATGTAATTTCCGCCTACGACGAGATTACCAAAAGTAGAAACGACCTGGCCTGCATCACCCTGCAATAAGATGAGACGGCTTGAAGCGATATTCAACCCCAAACGGAACATGGTGATTAGCAACAGCATCGTTGGAAAAGACGAGAATTCCATCGGCTTGTTGACATAAACGGTCAGCAATAAAATGCCGATGGATAAGGCAAGATTAATGACAATCAGAAAATCGATAACTGTCGCCGGTAATGGAATAATCAACAATGCAACGATAATGACGAGGCTTAAGGCTATTGCGGCATCAGTGGATTTCAGCAATGAGCGCAGATCTAATAAAGGAGAAGAAGATGTTGTAGTTGTCATGATATTAATTCACTACCATTTCCGCATTTGGGGAAAGATTTGGTGTTGAGGGTTTTCGACGGAACTTGTACACATAGGCAAGTACTTCAGCCATAGCTAAATACAATTCAGGCGGAATTTCCTGATCGATTTCCACAGTTCTATAAATGGATCGCGCGAGGGGAATATTTTGAACAACGGGAATGTTGTTCTTTTTGGCGATCTCAACAATTCGTTCGGCTGTCATGTGGGCGCCCTTCGCAAGAAGAACTGGCGCTTTCATCACCTTCGGATCGTATTGAATGGCGTTTGCAAGATGGGTCGGGTTTGTGATGATGACATCTGCTTTAGGGACTTTTGCCATCATCCTCATCCGGGCGAATCGACGTTGTTGTGCACGGATGCGACCACGAATGAAAGGATCACCTTCGGATTGTTTGAATTCCTCTTTCACCTCTTCCTTTGTCATGCGTAATGACTTCATAAATTGCCAGCGGTTATACAGGTAATCAACTATTGCCAGAGCAAGATACGCAAGCCCGACCCGAAATGCTAACGTAATGGCGATTCCAATCCATTGACTCAACCCTGATGACAAATCCATCTGCGCCAGTTCAAGGAGCCCGGCAATCTGCGACTGCAAATAGGAATATGCAATGCCGCCAACCAATAACAATTTCAATAACGCCTTGATTAATTCGGTAACGCCATGTAGCGAAAATATTCTCTTTATTCCATTCAGGGGATTCAACCGGTTAAATTTAAAACCAATGGATTTTGTTGAGAACAATAATCCAGTTTGAATAACAGTTACAATGATGCCAATGGCCATGATTCCAATGATTATTGTGCCTAAACCGGGCAACAACTGGATTAGATCTGAAAAAAGTAAATTTCTCAACCAGGCTGAAGTAAATTCTTTTGGAAATGAAGTCAGGGATATCTTCAGGATACTACTTAGATCCTGAATTATTCGTTGTCCAGAACTCTGTAATAGCCAGATACCTCCGATCAATACAGCGGCTGTATTGAGTTCGTGGCTGCGTGCGACCTGACCTTCTTCGCGTGCCTTGGCACGCCTACGCCCGGTTGGGGGTTCTGTTTTTTCTGACATATATTTCTAAACTCCCAATAGCTGTAACATACGCGGCCCAAGGTCATAATAAAGCTGACGAACCGTAGGGATCATTATGGTAAGGGACAGCGCCAGGGCAACAAGTCCGATGGCAATTTTAACGGGCAAACCCAGGAAAAAAACCTGAACCTGGGGAGATACCCTTGCCAGTAATCCCAATGCCAGATCGGTCAGAAGCAGGGCGCCAAATATTGGCATGGCCAACTGCACACCGGTGACAATCATTTGAACGGTTATTTTCAGGAGGCGTTCAACAGAAAAATCAGGCAAAGGATTATTCAGGGGTAAAACATTAAATGTTCCCTGGATAGCCTGGATAACCGAATGGTGACCATTGATCAATAGAAAAATCAACAGCGTTGTCATGATAAAAAGTTGATCTAATGCCGAACCAGCTTCTCCTACAGCAGGGTTAAAAACTTTTGCTGATCCAAAACCGCTGCTGATACTAAATAATTCGCCTGTCATTTGGAATACCGAGAAAGTTAAGTTGGCAGCATAACCAGCCAAAACTCCAATTATCAATTCGCGAAGGACAGCAATTACGTATGCAAAAACAGGAATAGCCACCGCATCCACGCTCAATGGCTGCCAAGGAATCATAATTATTGCCAGAATGATGCCCAGGCCAATTTTTACCCGATCTGGTATTAATTGTCCGCCCAAGACAGGTATCTGGATGATGATAGCCAGGATCCGGGTAATGGCCAGAATAAATAATTGAGCTTGCGCAACAGAGACCAACATAATCGATAGGTATCCTAATATAATCTATACCCACAGAATACCTTTGGACGCTCTTATTGTCAGTAAAGCACAGATGAAGCGCAACTAAAGATGACGTAAAAAATTATTTATAAACTAAAGAACAAAGCAAGTTCGTCCGATAATATCCCCCGTTTGTTAACAAAATAGTTGATGAAGTCAATCCCCTCTTTTTAGCAGGGATTTTACCCGTTTAACTAAAACATTAACATCATAAGGTTTTAAAATAAAATCCCATACACCAGCATCTTTTGCTTTGAGAATAACTTCCTGAAAGGCTAACGCCGATGTAATTATGACAATCGTGTTTTTTAATAGCTTGGCGCTTTTAAGCTGGTTGAGTAATTCCAGTCCATTCAACTCTGGAACCAGAATATCCATTATCATAATAGAAGGTTGATGTTTTTTAAACAAACGAAGTGCGTCATTTCCATTACTAGCTGTGATCACCTCGCAATCCAGACGTTGAAGAGCAAGCCTGGCGAGATCACGTTGAGCCGGGTCGGCCTCAACAACAAGAATAACTGTTTTGGATTTTTCCATAAAGAAAATTATAGCGTATTGGATTGTCCAAATTTTAAAGATTCATTGAATTCTGTTTGCAGATGGGCAATTTTCTCATCACTGAGTTTTAAAATTCGGGGCGCTTCTGGATGGATAATCCTTTTATCCAGGTCGATCACGTCATTCATAATTGATGGTGTAAAGCTATTAGCAATGTTGACAAGAGCTGCAAATTCTTGTTTTGTTCTTGCTAAGGAAGGCGCGTGATGGTAGCGAATGGCATCTGCCAGATGGGCCGGGAATTGCCATTTATCAGCCATTAAACCCCCCACCCCGGCATGATCAATGCCAAACAATTGTTCTTCAACTTGCCATAATTGAAGATTACGACGCTTCATATTGTCAATCAATTTGTTGTAATCGGTATTTACATATTGATCCAGTAATAACTTCCCCATATCATGGAGTAAACCGGCTACGTAGGCTTCTTCCGGTTCAGAATAGTGGATGGCTTTAGCTAACCAGCCGGCCGCAGTTGCGGCAGCTATGGAGTGTTCCCATAATTTACCTGCGCCAATGTGATACCCATTTAACCGCGAGTTGAGCGGGCCGGCAGCTCCAGCGCCGAGGATGATAGTTCTAACACGCTTGAAGCCAAGGCGCATAACCGCGTCATCAATAGAGGAGCAAGTGGAACCATATCCCATAGCAGCCGAGTTGGCGCATTGTAATAAAAGTGCAGCCAGCGCCTGATCTAAACCTATCAAGTCGGAGATGACGCCAGCAGACGCCAATGGGTCTTCCAGGGCGCGAAGCACCCGGCTAATATTGGTCGGCATTGGTCGCAATTGCTGCACCGAATTTAAGATTAATGTGAGCCTGGCTGAAGCAGTGGTAGTCATGACCTGGTATTCTACGAGAAGAACAAGAACGCTCAGTGAATAATATTGGGCAGGTTGTTGAACAAATTTACAGTGAAAGTTATTATTTGTTGCCCCATCCATGACCCTAATAATGCCAATATCAAAGCTATGACAATTATTTTAGGGACAAATGTGAGGGTTACTTCATTGATTTGTGTTGCAGCCTGAAATAAACTAACCAGACTGCCGACCAAAAGGCTGGCCAACAGAATTGGTCCTGCGATAGTCAGGGCAACAATCAGCGCATTTTGGGCAAGGGATATGACATACGATTCGGTCATATTTATCTCAGAAAATTAATTATAGCCTTAACTTTAGTAAAAACTTAAAGTGAGTGAACGAGTAATTAAATACCAGCCGTCCACCATGATGAATAATAAAATTTTAAACGGCATTGATATCAAAGAGGGTGGTAGCATCATCATACCCATCGAGAGCAGAATACTCGCCACTACCATATCAATAATCAGGAACGGTATGTAAATCACGAATCCCATGATGAAAGCGGTTCTCAATTCGCTGATTACAAATGCGGGCATTAAGACAATATTCGGGATGTCAGCGAGCGTTTCCGGTTGTTCTTCGCCGCTGATTTCCATGAATAATTGGATATCTTTTTCGCGGGTTTGTTTGAACATGAAATTACGAATAGGTTCGATCGATCTGGTAATTGCAGTGGATTGATCGATTTCTTCCTTCAAGTATGGTTGTAAAGCCTGTTCGTTAATTTCGGTGTAAACCGGCGCCATGATAAAAAAGCTCAATAATAATGCCAGACCAGTGATGACCTGGTTGGGGGGAATTGTTGCGGTGCCAATTGCATTCTTGAGCAGTGATAGTACAATCACAATACGTGTAAATGATGTCGCCAGTATTATTATTGAAGGCGCCAGTGATAATACAGTTAACAAAATTAATAGTTGTACGCCGCTGCTAACCTGTTGAGGTTGGTTCGCGGAATCCACTGTTAAAGTAACTCCGGGAGCAGTAAATTCTGGCGTCGTTGCGCAGGAGGACAAAAAGACACTGGCAACGATGCCGACTAAAATAATTGTAAGAAAGCGTTTCCGAGACATAAAGCGGCTCTCCAGTATTGAATTGATGAGCGGCATTGATTTAATTTTTGTCGGAGGTTTCCACTCGATTCAATGTATCATTGAGTATCTTGGGAAAGGATTGAGTGGACTTCTGTTCTTCCGAAACAGGTTCAAGCTCCGTCAGATAAGATATGGATTGATCTGTGGCGCCGATCATAACATTGCGGTCGCCAACTTTGACCAGGTAAACTGTCTGCCGCGGAGTTAACCTTAATGTTTCCAGAACGGTCATTTGTTTGGATGGGCCAGAAAATTGAGGGCCTTTCCAGCGGCGAAGCAAATAGAATCCGACGAGCATTAATACAATGACTAATCCCAGCTTCAGAAATACACTGAGAAACAATGCGGTTGTCGAGCCTGGATCACCGGGATTAAGTGGAATCTCTGCCGGCGTTGAGACAGGTGTGGAAAGCGCGTCAACGATGAGAAAAAAAATGCCTCCAGCCAGGCCAAGAGTAATCAATCCCCATAACCATTTGGGAAGCGTCTTCAATTTCTTGAGCCACTTCTGCAGGTTCTCAGGTGAGATAGACATTAATTATCTCCGCCGTCAAATTTGGGCGCGATGAGTTCTGTAATTCGGACGCCAAATTTATCATCCACCACGACCACTTCACCGCGCGCTAAAAGGTGATCATTGATATAAATATCAACAACATCTCCGGCCAGCCGATCGAGTTCGACGACCGATCCATTTTGTAAATCGAGGACTTGTTTAACTGTAAGCCGGGTTCGTCCTAACTCTACAGCCACCTGTATAGTCACATCCATTCACATATCAATGTTCGCAGAATCTGGCCCAATATTACTTGCCTGCGGTATTGAGTAATTGGAAACGATGGGTTCGGTGGAGGTTTCCACTTCTACCGTGTTACGTACAGGAGGTCTTTCTTCGACCGGAGAAGGTTCCTGAACTTGATCAGAATTTGTTTGTGGGACTGCATCAGTCATAATAATTTCACCTTGGCTCTAAATCAAAAATTCATCTTCTGGTTTTACTACAGAAGTGATTTGAGCTGCAACTTTTTTCCCAACCCTGCCCACTTTGGCAAAAAAGCGCACTTTATCAGAAACCCTTACGGGTAAGTCTTGTTAAATTGAAGTGTCAAGTGACAGTACGTCACCGACTTACAGACTGGTAATTTCATTTACACTGAAATCCACGACCCCCAAATAGATGCGAATCGGTAATTTTACCTGCTGCAAATTATCCATGGCGGTCTGACGTGCTATGAGATCAATCTGTTTTTCTTTTCGTCCGGTAATCCAAACGTGGGGGTTGAGAACATTGGCAACCGGTTTTAGCAGGTTGAATGGAATGTAGATGTTCATCGTTCCTGCAATCCCCAGAACGGTCATCTCAAAAGTGATTAACATCACTCGCTCGTTTCCCATCATCATCTGAACCCAATGCTGATTTACAGTGCTGTCTTCCAAGCCCGGTTCTATAGACACTACCTTGCCCCACGCGGCTTTGAAATCGTTTAGCATGTGTTCAATCATTCCACGCAGTAACGACTGGTCGATTTCAGTTAAACCCCGTCCCTTTCCTTCCCGTTCGATTCTGCCGCCTAATCGTTGTTCCAGGATAACATAAGCCACATCGGGACTGATGGTCAGTACAATTTGGCCTGGTAGAGGCGCCAGCGTAATCATGTGGAACAGGCTGTTCTGAGGTAAATCTTTTAAGAAATCGTGAAAACGGCCCTGTTCGGTATGGACAACCCGCGGACGAAGGTTTGTTCGCAAAAAGGTGGGCAGGGAAGTTGTCAATCGTTCAGCCAGGTCCTCATGGACCAATTCAACCGCCCGCATCTGTTCTTTTGAGAAACGATCTGGCGACCAGAAGTTATATGCCTGTACCTTGCGCTCTCCAACTTTGGGTTTGGGACCGGGAACGGTTTGCTGACCCATGAGTTCGGCCAGGTTAACGCGGCCAGTGCCATCATGGTCTTCGACCTCGAGGGTACCTGATAGAAGAGCATCTATTTCGGATTGGGATAACATAGCCTTTTGGTTTACTGGACAACAAATTCGGTAAAATAAACTGAGATGATCTTATATTCGGGCAAACGGGCGCTGACATTCTGCAAAATTTCCAGGCGAAGCGCTTCTTTGCCTTCTGCTGTGTAAATCGATTCATAAGATTTTTGCGATAACAGTGTAACAATCACATCATCGATAACGGGTTGTTTTGCGGCAATATGCTCGTCGAAGGTTTCCTTATAAGCGGTTTTTTCTTCCCCTTCCATGTTGTAATATTCAAGATCTGGCGGGGCAAATTCCAAAACAACCGTCGCCCGGACATATTTGCGTCCGGTTTGATCTGCCAGGTTGACAATTTTTGTACCGGTCTCAACCATAAAGCCTTCCCCCGGCTTGACTTCCACAAGCAAAGGTCCGCTGCTGGTCGCTTGAGCAACCGGTTCAGTGTGAACGACGGGCTGTGAAACAGGTTCAGCATTGTGCGCAACTTCAGCAGACGATGGCTGGGGATTTTCGGCCGTAGTTGATTGCCCGTCTGAATATGAATAAGTCAGATGAAACGGCTTGGGTAAATCATCTGGCGCGATCATGATATATGCCATGAACAGATTTAAGAACACCGTTAAAGCCAGAACGAGTCCAGCAACGACCATACCAACTGTTTTAAGAATTTTCATAATTTTCATAGGAAACAAACCCCTTTATGGAGTCACCTGTCCGGTATTTGAAACAATAGGACTGATGCTTGTGTTTACGAAATCGGATTCGACGGAATAAATAATAATAATTTCGGCGCGGCTATTTAGAGAACGGTGCTCATCGGTGTCATTTGGAAATATAGGTTCGTACTCACCGCGCCCACTTGCAGTCATTCGATCAGGCGCTATGCCTTTTGATTGCATGTATTCCACAATAGTCATTGCTCTGGCAACCGAGAGCTCCCAGTTAGAGCGGTATTGAGGATCTGCTGGCGGCGTATTATCGGTATGTCCTACCACGCGTATCTCATTATCAAGATTCTTGACCATATCGATAATTGTGTCCAACACTGGATAGGATTCTGTTTGTAATTGAGCTGTACCAGGGACAAATACAATTTTTTCGGCGATTGATATCAATACACCTTCAATGTTGTTTTGAACGCTAACCGATCCGCCAAGGTTATTGGAAGATAATAAATCCGTAAGTTGGCCGGCTACTTCCACCGAGTCCAATGGCGCTTTAGGAATTCCTGGAATAACGATAGGAGCTGATTGTCCCTCGTTTTCGCCTGTTCCACCAGATGAATTGATATCCGGACTGACGACGCTTGCGGCGGCTCCTCCGCCGCCGAAGGCGACTTTAAAACTTTCAGCCAGTTGTTTATATTTTTCCACATCCACCTTGCTCATGGACCACAGTACGACAAACAGCACCATCAACAGAGTGATGAAATCTGCGTAACTGACCAACCAACGATCACCACCGCCACCGTGACTCATGCTGATGCCTTCGCTTTCTGCTTCGATCCCTGTTCGTCTGATATTCTTTCATTTGGCGGCAGGAAAGCATTGAGTTTCTCTTTGACAATTCTGGGGTTTTCACCTGCTTGAAGCGCCAATATTCCTTCAACCAATAAATGGCGATAGGCAATTTCCTCGTCGTCATTCGCTTTGAGCTTATTCCCGATTGGAATCCAGATCAGGTTTGCAGACAACAATCCCCACAACGTTGCTAAAAACGCAGTTGCAATTGCTTTAGTAAATTTGGCGGCGTCTTCCAATTCTTTTAACACGGTGATTAACCCCATTACTGTGCCAATAATCCCGAATGTTGGAGAAAAGCCACCGGCCGCTGCAAAGAACCCAATTCCTTGTTCGTGACGCTCGTGCATGTGCTTGATTTCGATTTCAAGAATTGCGCGCACCTGGGCCGGATCAACGCCATCAACCACGAGCATGACACCCTTTTGCAAAAAAGGATCGGGTAATTTTTTCGCTTCTTCTTCCAACGCCAGCAAACCCTCACGGCGCGCTTTATCTGCCATGTTAACAAGAGAGTGGATCGCTTTTTCTGGCTCCATTTTGGCTTTGCTTCCCAAAAAAGCGATCATCAAGTATTTGGGTATCTTGATAGCCACCGAGAGAGGGGAAGAGGCGACTGATGCGACTAATGAGCCTCCGAAGGTGAGTAAAATTGCCTGGGGGGCGCCAAAAAGTTCTGCCGGGCTACCGCCGTCAAGTATCATTACGAGGGAAACAAGTACTGCCGCCCCGACAATCCCAATGATTGTTGCAAGATCCATAAGTTAACCGATCTCCTTTTTTACAAGGTGAAGCTGAGGGTTGTGAACCAATTGCTGATAAGCAATAAATCGTTCGATGACTGATTTAGGATCATCCTTCACCACAATTTTTATATTTTCCGTCAATGTAATCACGGTATCTGGCGTGGACTCGAGAATTTTAATATGGTCCGGATTGATAAACAATTTTGAACCATTAAACCGTGTCACTTCAATCATTTGGGATTCCTTGTATATATCATGCATAAATCAAGATGTACAAACAATCTATCGAGGACTTGAAAATAGACCTTTTCGAGGTTTTCGATAAAATCTGCCTTTACTTTAACATAGCCGTTATCCTTTGGGTGTAAATAGCTCGTGAAACCAGGATAAATGAAATCTAAAATTTTGGAAGAGCTCACGAGCATTGTTTTATCAATCCTGTCGAATAATTGACACATCCTAATCAGCGCTTTAATGTATAATGATGATATGCATTGACATGGTTTGACCGGAATTAGATTAATAAAAATGCTCAGAGAGTAAATGAACTCTACTCAACCGGACGATCAGGATCAGATGACTTTATTAACAGCGCGTGAGGCGGCATTTTATTTGCGCGTTAGCTTGTCCACACTGTATCGAATGGAGCAGCGCGGTAAATTAACCTCGTTGCGAACGCCAGGCGGTCACCGGCGATATACATTACAGATGTTAAATGCATGTCTCACCTATGCGCAGGAAACGGATCGAAGTCTGCCAGATTTCTCTCGGAGTATGGAAAGAATATGACTGGCAATTATCGCGTATTAGCGGTCGATGATAATATCAATCAAGTCGAGTTGGTGAAAGATTATCTTCAATTGCTTCCCGGTTTCGTTGTTGATACAGCATGGAATGAAGAGATTCTGTGGAAGCAATTGGAATCGATTAAATATGACGCCATGTTGCTCGACTATCAAATGCCGGATACAAATGGATTGAAAATATTATCTGAACTTTCCGCTAAAGGACATAAATTTCCAGTTATTATGGTAACTGGTCAAGGGGATGAGCGGGTAGCAGCGCAGGCGATTCAAAGAGGCGCTGTTGATTATGTCGTCAAGAGCGGCAATTACCTGGAAGAATTGCCGGCTATCATTGAAAAGGCCGTTCGCCTATCGCAGCTACAATTATCGGTAGAGAAGTCGCTTGAGCAAATTCGCTATCAGGCGTTATTGCTTAACAATGTGCGCGACGCGGTGATTGTCTGGAACCTTGATGGTAAGATCACGTATTGGAATCCGGCTGCTGAAAAGTTGTTTGGCAAGCAGGCTTCAGATTGTATGGGACAATCTGTCGCCGAAAGATATTTTGCCCATTTTGTTCCCCCTGTCCAATTAAATTCCCTGGAACATGTTGATTGCGAAATCGAACGCGAGTACATCGTTAATGAACAGGAAACTATCTGGGTAAGCTCGCGGATAACTGTTCTGAGTGATCCAAAAGATAAACGGCAGATCATGGGTTATATGGATGTGTCGCGTGATATCACGGCGCGTAAACGAGCGGAAGTGCTGTTGCGCGAAAGTGAAGCGCGTTATCGAGCGATAGTGGATGATCACCAGACGGAAATGATCCGACGATTTCTGCCTAATGGAAAATTGACTTTTGTCAATGAGACGTACTGCCATTATTTTGATCAAAAACGAGAAGCGTTGTTAGGGCGCGATTATCTGGAGTTTGCATTAAAAGATGATCAGGGCAAGGTCAGATCGGCGCTGTCTCGCCTCACTTATGAGAATCCGGTGCATGTATCGGAATATAGAGTCGTGCTTCCAAATGGCCATATTCGTTGGAACGAATGGACGGATAGAGCGATATTTGATGAAACGAAGCATTTTGTCGAATTTCAATCTGTGGGAAGAGATATCACCGATCGCAAGAAGATGCAAAAACAAATAGAGACCGCTCAAATGCATCTAATTCAATCAGCGCGCCTTACCGCGATTGGCGAGCTATCTTCAGGGATTGCGCATCAGATATATAATCCACTGACGACCATAATTGCTGACGCTCAACTTTTAAGACATGATTTACCGTCAGGGCATCCGGCGCGCGAATCGCTTGACGCAATCATTAAAGCGGGCTGGAAAGCGCAGGAAGTTGTACAAAAGTTGCTGGATTTTTCACGACCAACAACTGATACACTTGAACATCTGTCGGTAAATAAGACAATTGAATCCGCTTTATCACTTGTCCGCCACCAAATTGAAGCAAATGGCGTGAATATTATTGTTAAACTTGATGCTGATTTACCGGAAGTTGTGGCAAATTCGCATCAGTTGGAAGATTTGTGGGTCAATTTATTGCTTCTGGCGCGCGATGCTACAGCAGATGGAAACAAACATACAATAACGGTTACTTCAACAAAGAAACCTGATCATTCATCTGTTATTGTCGAAGTAATTGATGACGGTAAACTCATCTTACCTGAACAAATCGATTCGATCTTTGAACCTAATTTTACCGGCCCGTCAAGCGGACGGGGTTCGGGTATGGAATTAAGTATCTGCCGTGAAATTGTCCGGCAGCATGGTGGAGAAATCAGGGCTGAGAGCTCTCCTGCTCTAGGTACTGTATTCCGAGTTATCCTTCCAAAGGAGTAAATTATGGAGCCAGCGAATATATTAGTGATAGAGGATGATGAAATTGTTGCAAAAACGATAGAACGTTGTTTACGTGGTGATGAGTTTCGAGTATTAATCGCAAACAGTGGGGTTGAAGGACTGAAATTGGCGCGCCGTCGTCCACCTGACCTGGTAATTCTGGATGTTATCATGCCTGGTATGGATGGATATACCGTATGTCGTGAAATGCGCGCAGATCCAATTCTGGCAAATGTACCTGTATTGTTTCTCACCGCGAAGAGTAAAGATGAAGATAAGATTTCGGGCTTTACCGCAGGCGCCGATGACTATTTAAGCAAACCATTTAATATTGATGAGTTGATTTTACGCGTCAGAGCTATTTTGCGGCGGATGAAAATTGTTCAAAAAGAAAGTCAATCGCAGATGCCTCCGGAAATTGTTGGGGGAGGAGGATATACCGCTGGCAGTGTTCAAACTGTCAGAGGGGATGGAAAATCGGGCACAGAACATATGCTGGTTATTGGCGGATATGCCCTGGATACTCGAACCTATGAGCTAAAAACACCAGATAGAGGCAAAGTTCGTCTTACACCAGTACAATTTGATCTGCTGTATCATTTGATGAGTCATCCAGGAGAGATATTCTCTCCCTCTCGGTTGTTGGATGAAGTATGGGATTATCCAACTGATGCCGGCAGCCCAGATTTAGTTCGTGTGCATGTGAAGAATCTGCGCGAGCGGATTGAATCAGACCCCAGAACGCCGTCTTTTATCAGAACCGTACCCGGCTATGGATACACAATAAACCCCGATACCGACTAGGGGTTCTTTTATGGAACATTTTAAAGATATAAAACAAGATAATGATTTTATGAAAGACGATGGTTTATTCGTTGATTTCTTTGATAAACCTGATGATCTTGAGGTTGTCTTATTAAAGGTGTTGATTGCTGCGCTTGAGAAAGTGAATCGACCTGGCGGCCTGATCATTGTTCAATCTTCCATCGAACAAAGACCTTTACTGTTGGTAACACATCAAATTAATCCGGTGTGGGAAAAAGAGATTAACATTCAAGATAGTCAACTCCGAAGATTAATTAATAGTGTTATTTCGAGTGGCAGTGAGATCAATGTGGATTCTGTCCCTGACGTGGCTTCACTGACACCCCTTCTGGCTCAAGGAGATATTCAGGGGGCGCTTCTTGTTAGCGGGAACCGATGTTCGCCGGATGAGCAGGTATGGCTCAATTCTTTGGGACAACGCGTGGGACGGTATATTCAGGATAAACGTGCGTTTAATAGGGGAACGGATATCAATAAGAATCTGGCATTATTCCAGATGGTATCGAAGATAATTTCATCTAATATTGATTATGATGAGACACAAAAGCAATTGCTCATTGACATCTGTAAAATTCTAGATGCAGAAATCAGCGGGCTTGCTTTGTGGAATGAAGAAATTAACCAATTGGTGATCAAGCGTTATTCGTTAAATGAGCATGATCTGGTTTATTTTGTTCGGGCAAAACAAGAGGATGGAATTTTAGACGCTTGCTTGAGTAGTCAAACAGCCATTATAGTCAATGATCTGGATTCTGAACCGATGCACGACTCAAAGAATGATTTTGGAGATGGCTTTACGGCCCATTCAATATTATGCGCTCCTTTATTGGTTGAAAATCGTGTTATCGGCACACTGCAATTGTTTAATAAGCTAACTGGTAAATTTGATTTAGCGGACAAAGAGTTGCTAATTACCATAGCTAAGTGGGTTGCTTATACATTTTATAACTCCAGCCTGGTTCGCCAGATAAAAGTTGATAATGCCGAACTTGAAGCCAGCCGGTGGGAATTGCTCCGTTCACGAAATACATTAAGAGCATTATTTGATAGTTTGCCGCTTTCAATGTACATCGTTGATCGCAAATATAACCTGATTGCAGTTAACATGAACCGCTCAGTGAGAGTTAATGATAAGCCTAACATATTAGTTGGAAGACTTTGTTATGAGGCTCTTTATCAAAGGAATGATCCCTGTCCAGGTTGCCGGGTGAGTGAAACGTTGTTTGGCGGACAGGATACAATGCGCACTGAGAGAAGATGGGAAACCGGGGATGAGCCTTTCGAATGGGAAATCAGCACATACCCGATACATGGCGGAACCGGTCAAACCCTGCAGGCGGTTATCGTTGAGCAGGATGTAACGGAAAAGCGCAGGCTGGAAACAACTCTGGCGCAATCGGAAAAACTGGCAGCAGTTGGTCAGTTGGCAGCAGGTGTTGCGCACGAAATCAATAACCCTTTGGCCGCAATTATTGCCAACGCTCAAATGTTACACCGACAACTTCCACCCGATCCAGATTTGCGGGAATCCCTGGATCTAATTTTACAGGCAGGCGCAAGAGCTTCACAGGTGGTGCATAATTTACTCGATTTTGCTCGAAAAGAGCAGTATGAATTTCTCCCAACGGATTTGAATGAAACGATTCAGAATTCGTTGTCGTTGGTGCAACATGAAATTGTTTCTCGGTCTATAGAATTGAAATTTGAACCGGGGAAAAACCTGCCATTGATCATGGCGAGTAAAGATCATTTGCAAGGCGTCTGGTTGAATTTAATTATGAATGCAATGGATGCCTTGCGTGGCGAAGGGCATAATGAAATTAGAATTACCACCCAGGTTCATGGAAATGAATTTCGGGTCATTGTTGCAGATACGGGAACCGGTATGCCGCCTGAGCGGATTCCACGGATATTTGAACCTTTTTATACAACAAAAGAATCAGGACGTGGAACAGGTTTAGGACTTTCGCTGTGCCACCGGATTGTCAAGCAGCACGGTGGACATATTGAGGTCGATAGTCAAGTTGGGATTGGGACCCGATTTACTGTTGTTCTTCCTGTTACCCCCGGATAATCTGCTATAACAGATTTCTATTTGACAGAACGGGCAATACGAAAACCCATTACGGGCGATGTGTTTGTAGGCAATACACCTTCTCGCGCAGAACAGCGGGCCAGTTTCCGACTGTAATACCATGCGCCCCCGCGTACGACGATTTTGCTATCCTTATCAGGATTTTCTCGACCATCTTCGGCATTGTAGGGGTAAGGCATAAAAGCCGTTGACGTCATTTCCCAAACATTTCCCCCCAGATCAGTTACGCCAAAAATGCTATCACCCCCAGGTGAATAGTTGCCAACAGGTGTTGTTCCACGCTTCCCGCTTTCGACAGTATTACAACGCCAGGGGTCAAAATCATTTCCCCATGGGTATAAGCGATTATCGTCTCCGCGTGCAGCACGTTCCCATTCGGCTTCTGTCGGAAGACGATATTGAGTTTTCAATGTGTCGTTCAACCATTTTATATAAGCTTCTGCATCATACTTTGAGATGTCAACAACGGGATGGGTTCCCAGACCTTCGGGGTATGAAAAGCCAATCCAACTACGCGGCACTCGATAATTTGTACTCCACACAAATTCGTGATATTCAAAATTGGTGACAGGATATTTTGCTATTTCAAATGCTGGCAGGTGTATCCGATGCTGCGGTTGTTCGGCCTGGAAAAGATCTTTGCTGTACCATTCCTGCGCCCACTCTTCTATTCGTAACAACTCGCGCACCTGGGCGTTACTGGTTCCAATGATAACATCCCCTTCAGGTATCAATATTAATTCTGGTTCCTTGACTTCTGTCTCGGAAAAGATATCGGGTTTTGGAGCGCCAGATTCATTCGAGTTCTTGTTCTTCATTGACTCATAGCCTATGATAATTAACGAAAGGGATCACTACATTTAGATATATTATATCTAAATTCCTCCCTGCGCTTTCTCAATAATTTTACTATAGGTGTTAATAACTTTTTCAATGTTTTCGTCAATTCCCTGACTGATTCCAAAAAGATAAGCATCTCTTGCCGCTTCTGATTTATAGGCGTCGAGGTGATCGACAATATCCAGCAAGACTCTTTCCCAGGCATTGGAAGTGTTTTTAACCAGCCAGCCATACTGACGTAAATTTGTATAGGCTGGGCCTTCGCTCGCTACCCAAGGAATTTTCATGATCATATATTCTAAGACTTTAACCCAACTTCTTCGATCATCATAAGGGCCAGATAAAGGAGCAATTCCAATATCAAAATTAGCAAGCTGCTGAGGCCAATCTCTTTGAGCAACCCAGGGTACCAGTATTTTTTGTTCAGGAGGAACTGGTAATTCGTTATATATCCGCTGATCACCACCACAAATCAGAATTTTAACCTGAGGACGAACGCGGCAGATATTTTTCAGAGCAGTGATGACCCCACTTCCCGTAAAGCTCTGAAAATGGGAAACGCTTCCACCCCAACCGATGTGAATACCTTCATGATGTTTTGGAGTGATATTTTGGTATTTTTCCATCTCCGCATAATTGGGCAACAGATGAATATCTGTATATGCTCGCCAATCATCAGCCAGACGAGTGGCTGGCACTGTTGCAGCATGAACCAGCCGCATCCCCCATTTGAATTGAGTCAATGGAGGCGGATCTAATTTTTCAGAGACAAGCTTTCCATCAGGGTCACGATATTCAATGATACCCTGCTTCCAGAATAACGAACTTTTTACTGTGGAAGGTATCAAGTCATACGCGTCATCAAAATCAACAATCACTACTTTATCGCGTGCTTTCCAGCGTTGAATTGCTGCTAATACTGGACCAAACAAATTGCGCTGGATGACGATAATATCCGCGGCGTTACATAATTCCTGGGCTTCTTGTGAGTTGTTAATGAAGCTATTAATATCCAACATATGAGCTTGGTGCAGCTTTGTTCGATTTATGGCTCTCGCTGGAATAGCAATTCGCCATTCAGCGCAATTCCATTCGGCCTGGGTATCGGCGTATATGTATGTAATGATCAAAGAATAATACCTCCTAAATCAGCCGTTGATTATTGGATATAGAGAGCGATATCGAGTTGGCCGAACATCATTTGAGGATGTTCGCTTGAAGTTTCCGAAAAAGATCATGTGTTACGCGTGTAATCATAAGTTTCTTTTTTACGAGCAGCCTCTATCCTCTGCGAATAAGTTGCAGGTAGCGTTCGATTAAAGCTTCGTAAATGTTCTATAATATCGAGCCAATATAAAGCAACCTGATTGGTTTCTCTGCTTTCTGCTCGTTGATGACCGGCTTTACCTAGAGACAGGCGCAGTTCTTTATTCATGACAAGTTGTCGCAGGTTTGAATACCATTCATCTGGCGTATTGGCAATAAATCCGCCGTCACGCCACTCTACATAACCGGGTAGAGGTGAAGCGATCCAGGGTATGGAACGCGCTCCGGCTTCGAGCAATCTCCGATCGGAAAGCGAGCGATTATAAGGTATGTTTCGGGCAGGAACAAGAAGAATATCCATTTGTCCCAGCAAATATGGATAATCATCCTGAGCTACTGGCGGCAAGTACAATCGGCGTGGTTCCGGTAAACTTTCAAATAATTGATAGACCTGAATATCGCCGCTGATAACCAGTTGTGTTTGAGGAAATTCCCGTAAGATACGAATGACAACCCTTTTAATTTGAGCTACATCTTCTACTTCACCGGGATAGCCGATCCATCCGATATTAAGGGTGTGACGACGGGAGGGTGTTTTTTCCCACAAAAGATTATGACGTGACCAGGCATCAGGGACCATTTTCGCAATATATCCGGCGTCAGAAAGAGAGTTTGCCATGAAGTTACTGGATACCGTGATCAAATCGGCCAATAATAAGGCGGCTGCATAAGCCCTGGCGCGTTGTGGAGTACCCAGACCCAATCGGGAATATTCGGGATGGGTTACTGGCATTTGCTCAAAATCAGAATCTAGATCTACAATTATTGGAACTCGCGCCGCGTTGCAGGCTGCCAGACTTTCCATAATTTTAGGTTCGCAATGTGGATTGAAGGCAATGACAGCATCAAACGGGCCGGTTACATTTGTGGGGTATTGTTCGGAAAATACTGTTTCACATTTGATTGAAGCGAGAGCCGCGGCAGTTAATGCGGCGCGCCGACTCATTTCTTTCACGTGATCAAGTAATAAGAGAATGCGTTTTGAGCGAGTTTTCCGGTTTTCAGCTTCGTATTCAATTGGATATTCGTTCTTTTTGTCATCCTCTTGTGCATTCATTTGAAGCTGGATGTTATCCAGTAAATTTTGTAATGCTTCAGCGATTTCTGGTTTTCCATCAGCCTGCGCCTGGCGAATATTCAATTCAAGCAGCGCTGGTATCAATGCATCGATTTCATCGAGGTGATCAGAGACAATTTGTGCCGGGTTTTCATCCTTGATAATTTCTTGAAGTAAGGTAGCTGCTTTTTGCAACTCCTCTTCTGAAACTGACACAAAGCGGCCGGCCAGCCGTTTTAGAAGGCGTGCTATTGCATCAGGATGAGTCGGCAAAGGCTCACCGGACACTGACGGCAACAACGCAGACTCGCTTTCGGCCAGGTGTAACCTTCGCTTGATCTCATCGTTTGAATTTAATCGGCTGGCTTTCTCATATAAACTGGCTGCAGATTTGCTATCCCCACTGGCCAGATACAAGTCACCAATGATAATGTAAGCATCAACATCGTCCGGGTATTCATGTAATATATCCAGATACAGTTTGAGTGCTTCCTCAATACGATTGGCGCTTAAATATGTACGACCGATTGTTTTTAATATTTTGAGATCTGTCATTCCAACTCAGTCAATAATTCAGATAGCAGGCAACAAGTCTTGCTATACCAATTTACTCCAATTAATAAATCGGGTCAGTAAAGGCGCGATGAAAGTTACGTTAAGGTATTTAAACGGAAATTACATCTATTTTTTACGCCACAAGGCTATTACACTTGCTCAATTTGCGTCTGATCATCGAGCACCTGCTGGATATAGTCCGCCAGGTTTTCCAATCCATCTGCTAAATCCTGATTGCCTTCTGCAATGGCTGTGCGAATGTTCGCACGAACCAATTCCAGCAAATCTTCGTCAAGGCGATCTTTGTTATCCTTCAGTGCAGTAATAATATCTTCTGCATCGAGCAAAATTTGTAATGTCTCTTCCGGTTTATATTGGGAGGCTTGAGTTTCAACACGGTTGACGATAACCTGCTCGATATAATTAGCCAGATCATTTAACCCATCCGCAAGCTCGGTCTCACCATCCCGTCTTGCACTTCTTTCATTCTCTTTCACAAGATGTAAAAGATCTTTATCAAGCTTATCCTCATTCTCCTGAAGAGCGGTCAGTAGATCATCTGCTGATAATAATTTTTGGAGTGTGGTGACAGCTTGATCTACAGGCGCAGCAACAGACCTTGAATCAATAATATTGCTGATATAAGTAGCCAGGTTTTCCAGTCCCTGGGCTAAATCTTGTTTTCCATCAGCCTGAGCTGTTTGGGCGTTAAGACGGACCAGCTTGAGCAGTTCGGCGTCCAGATCTTTTTCATGGGACAGCAAAGCAGCGGGTAAATCTTCAGATTGTAAAAGCAATGTTAAGGTTTCAACTGCCTTGGCTGACGCCAGGGGCGTTTCTGGCATAGAAGGGGTGGAAGAAAACAGCGATGGTACATCCTCCTTTAAAGATCGCCCGGTCATCTGATGGTAACAATTATTTTGCGCTTCCTGAATTTCAGGTGTAGTCAGATGATTATACTTGGTATATACCTTCTGATAGAGCGCCTGAATCTGTTCTGGTTTAAGGATATTACGGGTCTTCTTCCCTTTCCACACCACGTATTCATTTGTGACAAAAGCGAGATGACTGAATGGGCCTACTAATGCGAGCCGGATCAGCCATTCCCAATCTTCTAAAGCAAGCATTGATTCATCAAAATACAGGTTGGCTTTTTCCATAACTTCACGGCGGAACATCAAACACAGATTGGGTATGTAGTTTGCTACCAGCATGTGCGCGGGTGAAAAATCCATAGACCGCGTGACTCGTTTATCCAATACTTTGTGTTTGGGATTTGTAGCATCTCTGGTGACCTGTAAGCCGTCGGTGTAGGCAGCAACAAGAGATTGATTATTTTCCAGCTCGCTTACCAGGGAAAAGATATGTTCGGGGTAATAAATATCGTCGTCATCCAGAAAGGCGATGTATTTACCCTTTGCCAGTTTCATACCCGTATTGCGCGCCGCGCCTGCTCCCCGATTTTCCGAGTGAGTCTCATAGCGAATATTACATTTACCTTCAAAACGTTTGATAATGTGGGCTACATCCTGTCCGCCATCATTAACTACAATGATTTCAATATTGGGGTAGGTTTGCGCAACGATGCTATCAAGGGCTGTCTTGAGTTCGGCTGGCCGATCATGAGTGGGAACAATCACAGATACAAATGGGTATCTGATTCTGTATTCTTCGGGTATTCGAATGTTATAACGCTCCAGAAAACCCTCGCGCGGAGTGGGACGAGGACCATCTACGGATTTCCAGTGGCGTTGGCGAGCTTTTTCAGCCTCATTTTGAGAGAGGGCTGGATCCTTGTGCTCGTTGCTGGTCGCAGATTCAAAATATAGGCCAAGAATTTGTGGAATGTGGAAGAACCCGGTTTTGTCTGAGATGCGCAACCACCATTCATAATCACCAGCTGAAACGAATTCTGGATCGAGTGGACCATATTGGTCATGGAGTGATTTTCGCCACATCGGTTGCGGACCAATGAAGCAAACCTGAAATAATAGCCGTCGATTGAAATCAGGCCAGCGGAAACGCCCAGTGATTGGCCCTTTATCCAGGGTAGTATTCGGCGTCTGTGTAACGGCGCTATCAAAATAGACAACACCAATATCAGGGCGTTTTTCTAATACTTCAACCATCCTGCGGAACGCATCAGGGTGATGGCGGTCATCGGTGTTGGCCATGGTAACATATTTACCCCGCGCCAATTCAAGGCCTCGGTTGAAAGTGGCGTGGCTATTTTCTCGCTTGGTGCGTGTGTATGAGATATTGGAATATTTTTTTTGAAACTCGGCAACAATTGCACTCTCTTTTTGAAGGGAACCACTATCAATAACGATGATTTCCATTCGGTCACGAATGGTTTGAGCTTCCAAATCTTCTAATAATCCACGTATAAATTTCTCGGAATTATATGTCGAAACGATAGCAGATACTAAAATAGGCGATTGATCGCCGGGTTCTTCGTTTTGAATAACGCGTGGGGCTACCACAGCTTGTTTTTCTTTTGTCTGTTCAGTTTGTTGACCCGCCCGTCTTTGTATCAGTATTTTAATGGCCGCCTGACACACCTTTGCTTTTTCCCGTTGATTTTCTTTTATGAGAACGGGAATATACTGCTGAACTTTTTCTCCAATCAAGTTCTCGAACAATGGATATGGTTCTGATAACACAAGCAAATTGGTGAGATTTTCCTCGAAATCGTGATCGCTTAATTCAGTTGCGTGCGAGAAGACATTATGGATTTTTTCAGGGATCTCAACCAGCGGTTTCAAAGTATCATATTTTCTCCATATATCAGAGACCTTTTTCATTCGGTTTGAATTAATCCACTCACTCACATATACAATGGTATCTCTAGCCCAGAGACCGCTGGCTTCTTCCGCTCCCCGGATCATCGTAGCGCCTCCCAAGTGGGTTACGATTACATCAGGGGTTAAGACAACTTTGTAGCCCGCTTCCCATATCTGAAAACCATAAATCAAATCAAAAAAGTATTTGGCGCATTTTTCATCCATGAAGATATGGCCAACTTTTTTTAAGTCTATGAGCATAATGGCGGAGCAAAGCGTTTGTACTTCGCGGGGCGCTGAAGGCACATCAGAAAAATGATAATGTGTGCCGCGACCATCACCAGCAAGGTAACCACCGGCATAACCTACGTTTCCATAACGATCTTTATGAACAGGTACAACAACGGCCGTCTCGTCATCCATGCACTTCATTAGCCCGGTCAACCACTCATCCTCGACATAAATGTCATCATCCATTAAAACCAGGTAATCTGTATCGACGATACGTAAAACTTTATTCATCTCATGTGGATGGCTGAAATCAAGACCTTTGTTGTTGTCCAGGATAATCAGGTCATAATTGGTTGTATATTTTTTAATCCGCGAAATGCATTCGGAGGCAAAGTCACTATTCATGTTGGCCGTTACTACTGCTATCGTTACTCGTTTAGACTTGAGCGCGTTTTCTTCCGAACATGTCAGTGTCTTGACAAAATCTGGACGGCGGTAACTGTAGGTATCATTGATATTTGCTAGTAATGCACGATACGGGAAAATCTTTGATGCAGGGTGCAAACCAGTGATCTCTGCTTCGCGCTTTTCTTGATTGTGTTGAAAGCGGTAATCGTCAATCAGACGAGCCAGCGCCATTGCAGCCAACTTGCGTTCAGTGGCTTTTTCGTCAAACAATTTGGCGTCCTGTTTGATGATCTCCAGATTGGGTGCATAAACCCGTTCGTTTTTCCCAACGAAAGTTTCTCCTGGCTTGCCTTTATCTGTTTGATAGTTTTCATGTTCGAAAATAACATCAGGAAGATAAAGGATTCGTTTATATCCCAGGTAAGCCAACATATTGTAGATATCATAGATGTGGTCATCAATGCGATAACGTTTATAATCGGTGGGGCATAGCCCAATTTCCAGACAGGCGCGTCGTGAGAGAATGGGAAAAGTACAGAGTCTTTCCTGGAAAAGCATATCATTAATGTGTAGCAAGACAATATCGTCCGGGTACATTGCAAAGGCATTAAGCGCGATTTGATCCCAGTTTTTTGTGCGGATGACGACATCATCGTTCATTCCTGATACAAAACGGCCACATGACACGTCGAAACATGCCTGATTGAGCGCGCCCATCGTCGATCCTTTAGGCAGAATCGTTTTCGTTATTTTAAATTTGTCGCAAGTGATGTTTTGACTTTCAATGTCATCATCATCAACAGCCAAAACCATCTCTATCTGGTCCAATCGCGCAGTTGTATCAATAATGCTCTGAAATAGACGTTGAATCCGTTGGACTCGATTACGGGTTGGGCATATAAATGAAAAGTTGATCATACGAAATCCTTATAATTTATCAACAAAAATCAAGATGTTTTACAGG
Source organism: uncultured Anaerolineaceae bacterium (assembly GCA_964503685.1). Lineage (GTDB taxonomy): Bacteria > Chloroflexota > Anaerolineae > Anaerolineales > Anaerolineaceae > CAZDAW01. The sequence continues at coordinate 64,030 of CAZDAW010000002.1, forward strand.
TAGTCACTCGTTTTGCTGATCTATCAGAGCTTTCACTTCAGCAAATGATTTACCGGTGAAGCATTGTCGTTTATTTTGCAGTTTTGTTAAATCTTCGTCCTTGGCGTTTATTATTTCGAGCGGGTTTAACGATTGGCTGAGAGCATAGCAATGATTTTTATGGATGAACAAGTTATATTCTTTATAGGTTTCGATCACAAAATTAGGTCCAGTAGTCACATCATTGATCTGGCTCCGGTCAATCATCTGCCTGATTTCTTCTATTGTATTGGCGATGATAATCCTGTAATTTTTTCTCGTTTGCTTCGGATATATCCTTAAAAGCAAGCGACTGATAAATGCCATAATATTTTTTATTGTACAGTAAAATGTTATACTTTTTATAGCCTATCTCGATGAGTGTAGGGGTTGCACGAATCACATCCGAAAGCGCTTTTTTTATATTATTGATGTTTTCATTCTTGCTAGAAGGAGAAAATTGCCCTGTTCCAATCAGTGTATAATCGTCCACAACTCGTTTAACGCTCTCAAGTGAATCGGCAATAGCAATTGTCTTGTTATTCTGGAAGATTCGCAGTTTTTCTTCTGATATCCGGGTCAGATCAATAGGGCCTAATGTGCTGGCGAGCGCATAGTATTTTTTACGATAAGCGCCGATGTTGTAACCTTTATAATTCGCCTCGATTAATTGGGGAGTTGGGAAAAAGTTTGCCTCGTCGATTTGACGTTTGATTTCCTTAAAGGAAAAACTCTCTACACACGTGCCTTCTTCCAGATATCCTTTTAGAATTTTTTCGGTTGTCGTGGGTAAATCGACCGGGCCAAGCGATATGCTTAAGGCATAATACCTATCTTTATAATAAACAATGTTATAACCCTTATAACCGGCCTCGATCATTTTGGGCATGCTGGTATCAAGCGGATTTTCAAGAATGGAGCTATATAAGGGGTATGCGATTTGCTTCCAATCTTTCTTCTTCTTGCCTTCAACAATGAAGTTAATGTTATCGATGAAATACTCTTCTACCTTTCCGATATTGTACATAATGGATTGGCGAAATTCAGCGACCTTATCAGACATACTGGAGGCATTGTTCAACGCCAGAACGGCCTTTTCTTTTAATTTCTCAATATCCGTTGCTACAAAACCGATATCATGGCGGTATCTGAAGTACTTAACATCCTGAAATGCTTCCTCGAGATTATCTTTTTCATTGTGTGAGAAAAAGATAACTGGCCTGAGCGTGGTAAAAGCATAAGTGAATGCAGTTCCCGATAAATCACTGACCATGAGGGCAGAACGGGAATAATTATCCATATAGAAACCACGGTTCGAGTCGAAAATGAAACGTTTTTCTTTAGAAAAGCGATTTTTTATATCTGCCACACATTTCAAATGCAGCGTGTGGGGATGGGGACGGAAGATAATATTGTAATCAGGGAAGGTGTTTAATAACGCTTCGATGATTTGCTCGCCGTATTTTGGCAGCGAGACATACTCGGATATCTCCCCTTTAGTTACCGTGGGAGCATAGATAATGCTATCGACAGGTTTATCATATTTTTTAAAGTAGTCGATGTTTTGATCTAATTTAATGTATCCGCCAGGAATAACCACAAGCGGTTTTTTGCGCGGTGGGCGAAGTTTTTCTGTCACTAGTGAAACAACGGTTGAGGGCATAAAGATATAATCCAACTCGTCCAGATAAGGCGATTCGCACATGACCCGCTCATCGGAGTATCGAATAGGGTACCATTCTGGGCCAACCGGGGAGTCAAAGATGTCGTGGACAAAAAGGATTTTTTTTGCTTTTTCGGGCAGACCAGTCATTACTGAAGGCAACACGAAGAGGTCAACAAAATCGAGGTAGGTTAAAATGCCCCTTGTTTTATAACCCTGACCGACATAATATGAAAATTCACGCTGTTCGAATTCATCGTTGCATTTTTCACCGAACAGAAAAATCACATTGTAACCCTTCTGGCGAATTTTCTTGTAAGTTTCGCCGGATCCAAGGTGAAACCGGTAAGCGCTATCCGGATAATATACCGCAATTGTTTTTTGCTGCGGGTTAATGTCTTTTTTGATTTTATCCGAAATGTAATTCGCCAGGACACGAATTGGATAGGCGCCGCTGTCGGGATAATTTTCTAGCAGACATTGAATAAATTCATTGGGCGTTGAGCTATCAGAGTTGGAAAGTGAATCGATCAATTTGCCCAGCTCAGGGGAATAGAAAGCGGGATGGAGAATGATCTGTTTTTCAGGGATATTTCCGGCTATTAATTTATTGACAACTTTTTCCTGAAATTCAAGATTGGTCGAGGCGAAGATGATCGGATATTGTCCGTATACATTTTGCTCAAACCGTTCCTCAAATGGAAGAACATCAGCTCCGAGCTTTGAGGTAAGATATTTCGCCTCTTCTTTTGTTTCACAGGTGTAACTGGCAATCTTGAAACCATATTTTATGTAAAATTGCTGACAGGCAATTATATGGTCACGATTTCCAATGATTGAAATTTTTTGTATCGGCATCATCATCTCTCTTGGATTATTGGGGTTTCCATCCCAGGCTTTCTTGTAGATCTTTAACTTTGTGTGTTTGAATCAGGTTCATGCGGTTGCCGGATTTGGGATACCCGACAGCAGTAACGAGAATCAAGTCCTCATCTTCTAACTCACCTGAACGCCATAATGCTTCAAGGCAAGTCGGTATATGGTCAACACTCGTGCGCGAGAAAGGAATATTGACATAAACGCCTTTTGTTCCGCGCAGAAGGTTAAACCGCCGGGCAGAATCTATATCATTGCTGATTGCCAATATTTGCTGGCGGGGTATTTTGGCTGAGATCATCCGCGCTGCAAACCCGGATTTGGTGATAACCACAATTTTCGTAATCTTTAACCGACGACAAATGATATCAATTGCATCAGCGATTGCTGTTGGAATATTATCAATACTGCTATCGTCGTCATCGTTAAGAGAATCAAGCAAGAATTTTGAGGCTGCATCGGCAACTGCGCGCATCTGGGTTACGGCTTCGATCGGATATTTCCCGGCAGCCGTTTCGTTTGAAAGCATTAAACCTGAGGCGCCTTCCAATACTGCATTGGTAATATCACTTACCTCTGCTTTTGTCGGAGTATTGTGGCTGATCATTGAATGGAGCATCTGAGTGGCAATAATCACCGGACAGGCTGCCATGCGCGCTTTAGTTAATATTTGTTTTTGGAGTAAAGGCACTTGCTCTATACTGGTTTCGACTGAGAGGTCTCCCCTGTCGATCATTAAAGCGTCAGATGCCTTAATGATTCCGTCCAGATTATCCAATGCGGATTGAGTTTCGATTTTGGACACAATACCCGGCCCGTCCTTCCCGATCAACATCCGAATGGCTTCGACCTGTGAGCCGTTTTCGACAAAACTTAATCCAATGTAATCGATATGGTTTTGGCGAGCAAAGGTTAATAATTCCTGATCGGGTTCAGTGAAAAAGTCACCGCGCAGGGATGTTCCCCGAATTTGTACTCCTTTGTTGCTGCGGATAGCGCCGTCGCTATTAGCCTGGCAAATAATCAGACTTTCGGTTATGTCCACAACGGTAAAAAATAAACTCCCATCATCAACTGATAACTCATCGCCAATTTTTAGCTTTTCGGGCAAGTCAGGATGATTGACATAGACATGATTCGAATTGGAAAATTCTTTTGCTGTGGTAAATATAACCTGATCTCCGGTCTTTACGGGGAAATCATTTTTGAGTTTTCCGGTGCGGATTTTTCCACCGGGAAGGTCTAATAAAACCGGAACGCCCGGCGCTACTTTTCGCAAATTGGCGATTGTCTGTATGTGCCAATTGAGGTCGGAATGGGCGCCGTTGAGGCGGGCAATATTCATCCCGGCCTGGAATAAGGCCTTCAATGAATCTTCATTGTTGGTATGCGGCCCAATTGTAGCAACAATTTTCACCCAGTTCATTCTGCATTCTCCTCGATGAAAATCGGCATACCCGATATGCTTTTTATAATTTCCGGTCTAATCAACTCAGAGGGACATGGCGCACCGCCCGACAATCTTTTTCGAAAATCAGTACCATTGACCTCCATTATAGCTTCGGGTTTTTTTTCGATGTGCGGGCAGGTCCGCTCGGTGACGATCCCACCACAAATTTTGCAGAAAAACGGCCCGAAGAAGCGTAATATCTGGATACCAAGTTGCCCGTCAAATTTTTTGGTGAGTTCGTGCGCTTCATATTTTTTATAATAGTTATCTACTCCGGCGTGATCGCGCCCGACGATGAAATGGGTACAACCATAATTTCGGCGGATGATGGCATGAAATATGGCTTCGCGCGGACCAGCATAGCGCATGGATGTTGAGAGCACCCCAAGCAAGATGCGTTGGCTGGGTAAAAAGTTGTCGATCAAAGCTTCATAAGCGGTGAGGATTGCCATTGGGGCATAGTCGCCTTTTTTCTTTGTACCGACCAGGGGTTGGATGAACAAACCATCGGCCTGCTCCAATGCCAGGCGCAGAAGATATTCGTGCGCTTTATGTGGTATATTGCGGGTTTGAAATCCAACAATGGTTTGCCAGCCCTGCCGTTGAAAATGGACGCGCGTTTCCACCGGCGTCAATTCGTATTGCGAAAATTCGAGGTAAATACGCTCTGAGAGGTCTACGACTCCCCCAGCGAAGTAATTACCCATGCGGTAAAAAAGGGCTACGCCAGGATGCTTTACATCGGAGGTTCCGTAAACCTTTTTAGCAACAGCTTCTTTATTGCAAGTGAAAATATCTTGCGGATGCACTTCACCAATTTCAATACCTTCATAAACAAGCGTTAATGAATCAGCTTTCTGTGCTTGCTGCGCCTGTTCCTGAGTTAGATCAAAGATGACAGGTAGTGGAAATGGTTGATTATCTGGAAGATACATTGTCTCCACTACTGAATTGAATTCATCCCGGTTCATAAAACCGGTCAGCGGCGCAAAGGCTCCCAGGGCAATTTTTTCTGCTTCCATGTATTGGCGTCGATTAATTGTGATGCGAACAGATTTCATCTTGCCTCCCGTGAGTGCGCCAATGCAGGAACATTTGAGATAATTCGGCGCGCCAATGATTCTGGCGGTTCCAATTGGGTAGCGTCAATTACCATATCCGCCAATTGAGGTGGATACCAGGGGATATCCACTCCAACGACGTTCGCAATTTTTCCGACGATGGCCTGATTGTAAAGATTCTTTGCATCCCTCTGGCGCAAAAAATGAACGGACGTTTTCAGGTAAACTTCGAAGTAATTGGGGAGATTTTGTTTATTCCAATCCAGTAGCTCAGGATGGGCGTATAAGGCAGCGATCAGAACGACGGCTCCCTGATCTGCCAATAATTTTGCGATGTTCTGGATGCGTTTGATTTGAATAACCCGGTCTGCTTCGCAATAGCCCAGATCATTTCCAAATGTCTGCCGAATGGCATCTCCATCCAGAACGAAAAGTTCCGGCATGAAGGATTTCATCTCTTGCCAGATGGCCCGGCAAATTGTTGATTTGCCGGAACCAGAGAGGCCGGTAATCCAGATGACTGTCCCCGGTTTCTCAGATGGATATTTGAATACTTCGAAATAATTTTTTGTATTCATTTCTCTTTTTGATTTTCACTCTTTATTTTACCGATTAATTCCTTAACCAGGTTTGAAGGGCCTGCAAATGTGTACGAACGAATACGTGTACTGGCCTGGTTGAACCGAATCGGCAACCCGTCCAGTCGTTGGTAAATCTTGCCACTGGCCTGGATAATTCCCACACCGGCGCATATATCCCACTCAGATTTAGGCTGGACAGAGAAGGTCAAGTCATCCATACCAGCAGCAACTCGTAATAGCTTATAGGCAACACTGCCAATCGGTTTGGCTTGATGGACAAAAGCGAGATAGGGTTGGATGCTGCCATCATTGACCTCAGTGCGACTGACACTGGCGGTGGCTTCGGATAATGTTTTTGCATTGGCTGGCGCTGATTGGATTCCCCAGAACTTGCAGCCTGTTTTCAGCGAGCCGACCCCCCCCTCTCCGGATATGGGATTGTAAATTCCTCCGGCAACGACTTCCCCTCGATATGTAAGGCCAACTGATATGGATATTTGAGGAATGCGTTGTACAAATTCCTTTGTCCCATCCAGAGGATCAACAACCCATACCCAATCTTTTGAAAGACGTGACAGATCATCCTTGCTTTCTTCTGAAAGCCAGCCGGCTTCTGGAAAGAGGTTGCTCAATTCTTTTTTTAAGAAATTATCTGATTCCCGATCTGCATTGGTCAAAGGAGATCCATCTCCTTTGATTTCGACATCAATTGGTTGTTGAAACCAGCGATGAATAATTTCCCCTGCATCCAACATGACCTGTTTGATTTCTGATAAAGTTACGGGTATTAAGGTTTCTAAAGTATCTTTCATACTTTATCCCTTACAAGCTTATGCGAAGCCATCTCACGAATATGCTCTGTGGTTTCCGCGCCAAATTTTCGAGTGATCATCTCAAGATAAGCCGGGTTATTAAAATAAACCTTAAAGGCATGGTCACGAAAACGCAACACTTCCGCGCCAGTCAGATATTTTGTGGGCAGGGGTGTTGTATCGACTGCGTGCTGCGAGTAACCGCTCCATTTTTCAGGCAGGGGCCAGTTTTCTTTGATCGCCGTTTCATATAGTTGAGAACCCGGATACGCCATGGCAGAGTAAAAATTTGCATATTCAGCGTTGATATTCAGAGCCATGTTTAATGTATCTTGCATACTTTCGAGATCATCTTCCGGCAACCCGAAAATGTAATTAGCGCCGATATAAATTCCACCGGCGCGTACTTTATCCAGCGTAGTGAATATTTCTTCCTGGCTAATGCCCTTTTGAACATCATCGCGCACTCGGTCGTTGCCGGCTTCGATGCCGAATGCCAGCCAATTAATCCCGGCATTTTTAAGTCGTTCAATCCAATCATCTTTTACAGAATCGACGCGTGCGTAAGCCCAGATGTTCAAGTCGTAACCACGTTCATTGATGAGGTCGCAGATGGTTAATACATGCCGGGGATTGAAAACGAACATTTCATCGGCAAATTTGATATTGCGAACGCCGTAATCATTGACCAGTTTGTCCAACTGGTCAATCACAGCTTGCGGACTCCAGTAACGGTAACTGTTGACTTTAGCCTTATAACCGAGGGCTTTTTCTCCTTCGCGGAAAGGTGCCTGGATACAGCAAAAACTGCAATGATTAGGGCACCCCAGTGTGGTATAAAGCGCAGCATAGGGTTGGCGTTTCAAATCGCCAAAGCAATGCCAGTTGTGGGCGCGATATTTTGACATAGGGAGCAAATCCCAGGTCATACCGGGTATTTCATTATCCAGATCTCTTACCAATGGGGCGGCAGGATTCGATTTGACCTGATCGCCCTCCCAATAAACCAATCCGCGTACTTTGCCGAGATCAGCGTGTGGGGCGCGTAAGGCTTCGATCAAATCGACGAGGGTGAATAACCCTTCGTCTTTGCATGTGAAATCCGTTTTTTCCTCACGCAAAGTTCTCTCGGGCAGGGCAGCAACATGGCCGCCCAACATAAGAATCTTTTGTGTAGGATCGATTTGTTTAATCGCGGCGCAAATTGCGCCCGCTGATGGCATGACTTGCGTTGAGGCGGATGGGTTATGACCGTAAACCACGACGGCTGCCAATAGCGGCTTGCGATCGAGAATCTCCCTTGCAGTCTCATCCGGCGACAGGTTTTCAGCGTTGGCATCCAGAATTTGAACAGAGTAACCGCGTTTGATGACAAAACTCGCCATCAGCCCGGCCCAGACCGGAGGTTCGATGGCGGCCAGCTCTTGCCCCAGCGACTGGTAGATTCGCTTACGGTCGCCAGGGTTGACAAGCAGCAGATCGATCTGTTTGTTGTGCGCCATGATTACATCCCGCCTTTCTGCTCGTTAAGCAACTGGCATAACTCAAGGATTTTATCCCTCTCCAATTCGGGATAATTGCCGATGTAAAAACCGTAAAAATGGACATGATCGACATTTGGGAAATCTTTAAGATCGAGTTCACCCAGATAATTTTTGATATAGGGTTGACGAAGTTGATTACCACCACCGGATGTTCCGCGCCGGAATTCAATTCCCCGGCTGCGTAATGCCTGCATCACATTATCACGTAACATAGTATCGGGTTTGCGAAGAATAAGCGTAAAGGCGTAGTTACAACTGCCTTCGGTTCTGAAATCGGTCTGGTATTTTTCCGGGTCCAGATTTTCTAAAAATATATTCAGATTCTCGATTCGCTTTTGATTGTTGGCGTCCAGCCGTTTTAATTGAGAGCGTCCCAGAACGGCGTTGATCTCGGTGCTGCGCACATTGTAGGCGGGGTAAGCGAAAATGAAATCGGGATTCAGATCGGGATATTTCTCCCAATATGGGCGTTTGAAGGCTTCAGTGCTGGCTTCGCGCACCATGCCGTGCGAACGGAACATGCGAATCATCTCGTAGATATTCGAGTCGTTGGTCGAAACCATCCCACCTTCAATGGTGGTCATATGGTGGGCGTAATAGAATGAGAAGTTGGAGATCAAACCGAAGGTGCCCAGTTTTTGACCTTTGAAAGTGGCGCCGTGCGATTCGCAAACGTCTTCGATAAGGGGGATGTTACGCGCTTGAAGCTCATCAAGCAAGCATTGGTTCAGCGCGTTATAACCCAGGATGTGAGTCAGAAAAACGGCTCGTGTTTGTGGGGTGATCTTTTTCAGCACCTGATCAATATCCATGCCCAATGTGTGCGGGTCAATATCGACAAAAATGGGTTTGAAGCCGCAAATGATCACTGATGCGATATCCGATACCCAGGTGAGAGTGGGAACGATAATCTCGCCTCCGCCATAGATTTCCCGCAGGGCAGAGATCGTGATCAGGTTAGCCGATGCCCCAGAATTGACAAAGACGCTGTATTTAACGCCAAGCCATTCTGACCACTCTTTCTCAAACATCTGCACATTCTGCGATTGAGTCAAGATCGGGTCATCCTGTTTGAGAAATTCGATCAGTGTATCCAGATCAGCGCGAGTGATATTATTGGTTATGAGGGGCCATTTAAGATTCCACTGGTAGGGCATAATCTATTCGTTTTCCTTTCTTCCCGAACCCTGTTTGGTTAACCGTATGTCTCTTTAATAACGTAAGCGCTGGGGCTCATTGCCCAGTCTAACCGGCGCATAGTGACGTTTTTATCAGCAAAGTATTCGTCAACGGCTGTACTTTCGCCTTCCCAGGGACGGATACCATAATCGTCGAATATAACCACGCCGCCCCTGACCACCCGCGGCCAGAGGTATTCAAGTGCAGTGCGGGTTGGCGCATACAGGTCGCAGTCAACATGGAGCAGGCAGATACGCAATCCGGAATTTTCCTTGACGTAGCGTGGCACCGATTCTTCGATATTCCCATCCACCAAGATAATTCTGGGTTTATGGGGGATAAAACGGTCTTTATCGTAAATAGTGATGGCATCTTGCAAGATTTCTTTGAAGGGACTGGCATCATACCCTCCTACCACTTTGTTGACACGTATATCTTCTCCGCCATCTTTTTCATCCAACTGAGTGAAGCCTTTCCAGTTATCAAAGCCAATTACCTGTTTGGCGCGATCTCCCATGTTGCGAACTTCTAAAAAATTAGCCCATTCCATGAGCGAGACCCCGCGATAAACGCCTAATTCAACAATATCTCCAGGCAAATCAATGGTTTTGCAGAAGAACTCATAGTGAGCTAAAAAACGTTTGATAAAAACCCGCCGGGCGTAAATAGGAAAATTCCGGCAGATTTCCCGGCGAGTGACGCCAAATTTATCGAAATGATTTTCGAGCATCATCTCGATTTCATCATCAGACTGGTAATTTGCTCTTCCATCATATTGTCTTTGATCTTTATTTCTAACCGACTCAAGAGAACTGCTCATTCGTAATACTCCTTTTTAAGCAGATAGATGTTTGGATAAGTCCATTTTTTGGAAACGATCGCGGGCATATTCGCTGTCATCGCAGTTGCAGAGGATTCCGGCTGCTTTGAAACGCGCTTCGGCTTCTTGCGAGCGGCGGCGCTTAACTTCCGGATCTATTTTGCCTGGAAGATTGGCTGCCGGCATGCCCGGCGATTCCATAAAACAGTTGATTAGCATATATTTTGGGCGATATTGGATCGCGAACTGAACAGATCGCTCGAAATCTTCTTCCGTTTCACCCGGAAAGCCTACTATGATATGTGAATCCAGCTCTGTGAACTTCAGTTCGTTGATTGTGTTAAAGATTTTGTTGAGGTCCGCTCTTGAATAGGGCCTTTTCATTAACTGTAATATTCTGTCTGACGCAGATTGGTAGGGCATTTGTAAGTGAACGATCAGGCCAGCGTTAATGAATTCAATCATGTCGTCGTAGAATTTCAAAAAGAAGTAAGGGTTGAAATCTTGCATGGCAATTTTGATATCTGGCACGGTGGCGCGAATGCGGCGAATCAAGTTGGGCAGCGAACTGCCCGTGTCGCTTCCATAATCGCCGACGCTATCGCCTAACAGGACGATCTTGTTTGAGTTTTGCAGCGCCACCTGCTCAGCAACAGTTGCAACAATTTGATCTTCGTTGAAGCTCCGGTAGGGCGGAAATGCCAGGCGTTCTGAGCAATAGGTACATTCCCATTTACATCCCTCGGAAATATATATTTGTATGTATCGACCTATATAGGGTACATCTGCACCGGGATTTTCTTTGCGGTATGTAGCCTCATCCTTGTAAAGTTGGTTTTTGAAAAGCACAAGTGGGATATCCTCTAATTTCGTGGCGCCTTTTCCAAAGATGGTTTCCAAAGCCCGTTGGTCGCCCCGCCAGGGAAGAATTATGCCGTTGTAATTCGCATCCAGGATGCCACGATCAATATCAGGTAAACAGCCGGCTACGATCAGTTTTCCCGGATAACTTTCCTCAAGATGTTTGATTTCAGCGAGGCTGTTATCGCGCATGTCACGACGAAAGGCGCATGTCCAGAGTAAAACGGCTTCGCTGTCGCTCAAATCATTAACCACTTCATGACCATTGGCGATGAGGTAATCACGGTAACTCTGGATCACCGTGTTGCGCATGCCACAGGAATTTAGGCTGTAAAAATAAACTTTCATTATCAGGCTCCTATAAATCAAACATGGTCGATTACCATATAGGATGTGCGCGAATTGTACGGAAACCGGCGCAGGGCGTATCGATTGAGTCCAAAGACTTCTTTGAGCGCTAATGTTTCACCGGGACAGGCGTGGTCGTTGGCCTCATCAAAACCAATGACGCTGCCAACGGTTAAACGATCCTTAATTGCTAACAGACATTCACGGGTCGGTTCGTAGATATCCATATCGAAATAGGCTAAAGCAATAACTGTTTCCGGATTTTTATCCAAATACTCATGAATACGAGATGAGGCGTCGCCTTTGATCACTTCGAACTTTTTAACATGTGCTAACGGGCTTTCTTTCTCTTGAAATTCGAGAATTTGACGGAGGTACTGGTCGTATTCAGGGGAAACGGCATAACCGCCTTTTTTCATCTCGGTTCCATCTTGCGGCGATACACTAGGAAAACCCTCGAAAGTATCGAAGGCGATAATCTTGCGCAAGCGATTGAAAGGTTCGTATATGCCGCGCATTGCAGAGTAGAGAGAAGTGTTTTGTCCCCAGCGACATCCGAACTCAACGATTACGCCCTGAACTTCCAGAATTTGCCGGTATAAAAAATCCATGAACAGAATGCGGGACAAGGTTTGTGGTGTAAGGAACAATCCCAGGTTCATCAGGAATTCATCATCAGGAATGGGACATTGCCGCAGCAAATCGAGAAATTGATTTCTGCGCTCAGATTGTGTTTCGTCGCCAAATGTGACGATGTTAAAGCTTTTTTTGGTCATACTATCTCCTCTCAATGAACCTTAGTGATGATTCGATTGGGTTAAATGCCAGGCTTCCCGGCAGGTTTTGATAATGGCATCGCTGTCGTAATTCATCCGTCGGCGCAGTTCTTCTCGTTCCAGGTTGCCGAGTGCAAGCGCATCGGATGGCCCCAAACGGAGCAATTTTGGATGTACGTCACGATTTGCCAACCAGGCGCTGATTTCGGCGTACAGACCGCCGTTTGGGAAATGCTCTTCGGCAACGATGATCGTTTTTACTTTATTGGATAAGAATTCGAGCATATCCGTGTCCAGAGGTTTGACGGTATGCATCTGGTAACAAATAGGCGTGATATTTTCGGTCTTGAGGGTTTCCAAGGCTTCTAACACCTGAACGGCCATATCACCAGTGCTGATAATTGCAATCTGTTCACCCTTCGCGAGTAACCGGGCGCGCCCCAATACTGCAGGTTCATCGACGATATATGGCTTCTCGCCAAACTTTCCAATGCGGATATAAGAGGGACCAGGAATGTTGAAAAGCTGTGGGAACAACTGGCTGACCTCATTCGGGTCGCCAGGAGCGACCACTGTCATGCCTGGCAGGAGTGACATTAATCCCAGATCATCAGCAGCATGGTGTGTGACGCCGCTGTTCGAGTAGGTATAACCGCCGCCGGCGCCCACAACGATCACCGGTAAATGGGGGTAACAGACTGAAATGCGGATTTGTTCGTAAGCACGCCCGGTAGCAAATGATGCGATAGAATAAGCAACAGGGCGCCAGCCTTCAAAGGCTAAACCGGCAGCAGCGTCGATCATTTCGGCTTCGGCGACGCCCACGTTTACGTAACGAGGGCCAAAACGTTCGCGAAAGTTATCAAATACCTGAAACCCCAGATCGCCTGTCAGGAAGATCAAACGGGGATTTTCACTGGCAATTTTCATAAGCGCGTCAGAAAATGCTCGTCTCATGCCATTTCCTCATGAATAGGAGTCTCGCCCAATTCCAGTAAGGCTCGCTCAAGATCGTCATCAGAGGGGCAACGATAATGCCAGAGCACCTGATCTTCCATGAAGCTGACGCCTGCTCCGCCTTTCGTTTTGGCAATGATTGCAGTCGGGCGCCCTGCTTCGAAGGGAACTGCATCAAGCGCTTCGATAACTTCAACCATACGATTGCCGTTAATGGTTCGCGCTGCCCAGCCGAAGGCTTTAAATTTTTCTTCCAACGAAGTGTACCCCATCAATTCATCACTACGCCCGACCGCCTGTACGCCGTTGTTATCAACGATGGCGAGCAGATTGCCGAGCTTCTTGGAAGCGGCGAACATGGCGGCTTCCCAAACACTGCCCTCATTGCATTCTCCATCGCTCATTAAGACGATAGCGCGGGCGTTATTGTTGTCCAGACGCAAACCATAAAGCATTCCGGTGGCGATTCCCAACCCATGTCCCAGGCTGCCTGATGAACATTCCAACACAGGGAGCGCATATTTGCATGGATGATTAGGCAACGGAGAATCATTCTGTGCATATAAATGCAGGAGCGCTTTCGGGAAAAAACCCCGTTCAGCCATTGCGACATACTGTGCTGTACAACCGTGCCCTTTGCTGAGGATGAAGCGGTCGCGGTCAGAATTGCCCGGATCTTGAGGATATACCTTTAACCAGTGGAAGTACAAACCAACCATGATATCCATACAACTCAGAGCCGAACTGAGATGACCCTCTTTCCCATCATGCGCCATTTGTACACAAGTCGCTCTTAATCGGCGCGCCGTTTTTTCCAGAGCCGGGATATCTGGCGAAATGGCGTTGATTTTAGACTGCGCTTTACTCATTACAGAATTCATAATTAATAATGGACTCCCTTATTGTTTAAATACCATTGATAAGTGGCGGCAATACCAGCTTCCAGAGTAGTAAGCGGCTGCCAACCTGAATTTGATAGAACAATTGAGTCGAGTGATTTCAAAGGGAAGCCATCCGGTTTGCTTGTGTCGAAGTAAAGCTCTCCCTGGTAACCTACGGCGGCTTTGATCATGAATGCCAGATCGCGAATGGTGGTCGCTTTTCCACTCCCCACATTGATAGGTTGTGTGTTCTCATAAGTGTTCATCACATGAATAATGGCATTCGCCAGATCGTCAACAAAGATGAATTCACGCTGGGCGTTACCGCTACCCCAAATTTCGAGGCGCGGCATCTTGCTGACTTTTGCCTGATGCATTTTTGTGATGAGTGATGGGATAACGTGCGCATCCTGCGGATCAAAATGATCACCGGGGCCGTAGGGATTTGCCGGAATAGCTGTGATAAAGTTTGCGCCATATTGTTGGCAATAGGCCTGACAGAGCTTAATACCCGCAATTTTTGCGGTGGCGTATGCTTCATTAGTAGGCTCCAGAGCGCCGGTCATGAGCGATTCAACCTGCATAGGTTGCCTGGCATACTTTGGGTAGATACAGGAACTTGCAACATAAAGAAGTTTCTTAACCCCGTGCTGCCAAGCGGCGTCGATCAGATGGCATGATACCAGCAAGTTGTTGAGCATAAGGTCTGCCGGGTATTTTTGATTACCGCCAATACCCGCCGATTTACCAGCCGCCAGGAAAACATAATCAGGCTGGTTTGCTCTGAAGAAGTTATCAACTTTATCTGGCCTTATCAGGGATTCGTTTTCTTCAGGGAATGCCAATAGATTGTGATAACCCTGGCGGGATAATTCACGAAGGATTGCCGCGCCAATCAAAGTATTCTCACCGGCCACGTAGATTCTTGCTGACTTATCCATTGTCTGTCTCATTATCCGTCATGTTTTATGTAATACCTTTACCATCGACATTGAGCGTCAATTCACGAAATGCAGCGATGGGACGGCTGGCGCGCTCAGTTTCGGCGGCGAAGTAGTCGTTTTCCGGGTCAAAGAAGATGATCTGGCTGCCTGAGAACTCGAACTTGAATGGGACATGGATGAATTTGTCGAGTTTATCCTTGACGGAAGATTGTTTATCGGGGGGGACGAAGAGCAGCAAAAAACCGCCCCCACCGGCTCCGGTTATTTTTCCACCTAATGCTCCCGCTGATAAAGCCGAGTTATAAATTTCATCGATGGTGGAATTGGAGACCACCGGGCTCAGACTGCGTTTGGCTTGCCAGGCTTCATCGAGAAGTTCGCCAAAATTAGTGATATCCTGCTTGCCGGTCAGAAGCGATACACCTTCCTCGACCAGATCTTTCGTGATACGAAGCTGCCTGCGTCGATCGTCGAGATCATCCACAAAACTGTTTGCCACATTGGCGGCAGTCCGCTTGATGCCAGTGTAGAACATCATTAAATGGTTATTGAGTTCATTCAGGCGCTCTGTAGAGATTGTAATGGGGCGGACAGAAATTTCTCCGTTCGGGTGAAAGATGATCTGGTTAAGGCCGCCATAAGCTGCGGTGACCTGATCCTGCGATCCGACAGTTTCGCGCACCATTTCTTGTTCAATATAAATGCTCTCTTTGGCAAGTTGCTCTTTACTGGGCATTTGTCCTTTAAGAGCGTACAGGGCATTCAGTAAGCCAACTGTGAATGCTGAACTCGATCCCATACCGCTGCGAGCGGGTAAGTCGCCGTCATGGTGAATCTCGACGCCGCGCTCTATATTCATGAAACGTAAAATTTCACGCGCTGCCGGGTGGGTGATCTGGTCAATATTTTCACAGGTCTCAATCTTGGAATAAACAAGACGGATCTTATGTTCAAAGAAAGGGGGAAGATACCGGCAGGTCAGATAGCAATATTTATCAATTGAGGTAGCCAGAACCATGCCGCCGTGCTTAAGATACCAGCCCGGATAATCGGTACCGCCCCCGAAGAAAGAAATTCGAAATGGTGTTCTACTGATAATCATGGTTACTCCTTATTATCGAATAACCCCTATTGTCCCATTCTGAATATCCTGAATGAGTTCTTTGGCAGGTGGGATTATGTCGTTTGGTAAATTGTCTAATTTAAAGAATTGGAGATCCTCGCTCTCGTGACTGATACGCAATTCACCGGAAAGGATCTTTGCATCCAGAGCGATATCAACCAAATGACGCACGTCGCCATTATCAGGATAGGTGATAATTCGGTCCTGTGGTTCGGAATACACGCCGCGCAGTTGGGTGATTTCGATGGTTAAACCGGTTTCTTCCTGGCTTTCTCGAATAGCTGCCTGAATCACTGATTCTCCCGCCTCAACTTTGCCGCCCGGAAAACCCCACATGCTGCAATCACTGCGCTTTTCCAACAGGATGCGTTTTTCGCTATCCCAGATAATGACTGCCACACCGGTTTTTACTTGTGTGTGTTTATCAGCAATTTTCTTCTCAAACATTCGCTGTGCATTCCTGTTCATAAAGTCGTCCGGCCTTTGCTTTTAAAAAGATCGTATTCAACCAACTCGCAAAGAATATGCTCAACTGCAATATGGGCTTCCTGTGTAAGCTGGGTATTCGCGCTTGGAATGGCGATAGTCGTATCAACATGTGCGCGTCTCTTTACACCGTTGCCAGCAAGCAAGATTGTGAACATCCCGATCGATTTTGCCGTGGTCATGGCGCGTAGAATATTGGGTGAACTCCCACTTGTACTGATTCCGATTAAGACATCACCCCGTTTACCAAGCGCAAGTACCTGACGCTCAAAGACTCGTTCAAAACCGCAATCGTTTGTGAACGCTGTCAGGAAGGAAGAATCAGTTGTCAGAGCGATGGCAGGGAGAGCGGTTCGTTCGAAATCTTTGGTTAACCGGCTGACAAATTCAGCCGCCATGTGCTGGCAGTCTGCTGCGCTGCCGCCGTTGCCGCACAGGAGGAGTTTACCCCCTGATCGGAAACTGGCAGACAAGGCGTCAGCGGCCTGCAAAATATCTTCCATACACTCTTCCACCATCTGACGTTTGACGCTGGCGCTCTCCATTAAATGCTGGGCCACCTGCTGAGAACGTTTTTCATCCCGGTTTTGCGATTCCATAATTTCTTTCCTCTTTCAGAATAAAATCACCGATAAATTGAGCGGCGCTGACTAAATCAACAGCTATAAAATCAGGTGTGATAACGCCATTCCGGGCAATTGAGTCCCCGTAACCACTGCGTACCAAAATTGTCGTGGCCTCGATATTTTTTCCCAATTCGATATCACAGATATTATCTCCGATAACAAAACTGGCTGAAGGATTAAACCCTAATTCCACTGCTGCTTTTTCGACCAGAGCCGGTTTGGGTTTACGACAATCGCATTGATCTTCAGGAGTATGGGGGCAGTAATAGATACCATCCAGGAGAATGTTTTCGGCATAAAGTAAATCAATCAACCGTTGGTTAATTTCATCAAGACGGGTGAGATCAAAATAACCACGGCCTACGGCAGACTGATTAGTAATAACAATAAGCCCCAATCCCAGTTTCTTCATCAAGCGCAATCCTTCAGCCGCGCCAGGAATCAACTCAATTTCGTCAGGGTCGGAAATATAGTTTTTATGAATATTAATTGTGCCGTCTCGGTCCAGAATAACAAAACGCCTTTTCATTTTTATCGAAAAAATTGGTCGGCCAGTGCATAAGACTCTGGCGTTCCGATATCTAAAAAGCGTCCTTGCCCTTGAAATCCGAAAAGTCCCTGCCCGATCCAATTTGGGAAGATGTCTTTTTCAATGGAAATATTTTTACCTGGTTCAATCCTTTGAATCAGGGATCGGCTGATTAAATAAACACCCGCATTGATCCAACCACAGCCGCCGCTCTCTTTCTTTTCAACAAATAGTTGAACCTGACCCTTGCTATCGATTTCGACCTGTCCATACCGACTGGTGTCTTCAGCCTTATGTAATAGGAGAGTGGCTTTGGCCTGGCTCTTTTGGTGTAAATCCCACAAACTGGCAAGACTAAATTCGCAAAAGGAATCGCCATTCAACACTAAAAACGGATCTGACTTGAGCAGAGGAAGCGCCTGGCGGATTGCGCCGGCAGTTCCCAGCGGAATATTTTCGACGGAATACTCAATCCGCAGAGATTTATAAGCGTTTCCGATTATTTCATTGACCTGTTCAGCATGATACCCGGTGCATAACACGACATTCTGAATGCCAAATGACGCCAGTTGATCGAGGATATACGTGAGGAATGGGCGACTATTAACTTCAGCGAGCACCTTCTGACGATCGGCCACAACAGCGCGCAGGCGAGTACCTAAGCCACCCACCAGGATGGCAGCCGATAAATTTGAGAAGTCTTGAAGGTGAGCAGACATTTGCATAACAACTCACAATGATTTCTAGATATTTTTCATGGGAGAGCGGCCCAACATACGATAACCCTTAAGCAATTCACGAATCCCTTCATCCAGTGAACGTTTGGCTTCAAAACCCGCCTCACGCAAACGCTGGTTCGAGACGATGTAATTCCGCTTATCCGGGTCGCTGCCCACTTCAGAAAAGTGAATAAAAAAATCGGGGACGTATTCTTTGACTTTGAGCGCCAGTTCTTCCTTCGATAAATTGGCTGTATCCAACCCAACATTGTACGGGCGGCCAACCATTTTTTCGGAATTTCTAATACAGTGGATGAAGCATTCAGCAACATCTCGAATGTGGATGTAATTTCGCTTGAAATCTTTCTCGAAAATCACCAGGTACCCGTCTGTGATGGACGCATAAACAAAATGATTGACCAGTAAATCCAGCCGCATGCGCGGTGACATACCAAATACGGTTGCCAGACGCAAGGTGATTGTATTGGGATTTGCCAATACCGCTCTTTCGGCTTCCGATTTTGTTTGCCCATAAAGCGAGATCGGTTCAAGCGGGGTTTCTTCGGTGCAATAAACATCACCTGACTTTGCGCCGTACCCGCTGTTGGTTGTGGGGTAAACCACAAGCTGGTTTGAACTGCGCAATTGCAGGATTAATTTAATCGCATCCAGGTTGGTTGATCTTGCAGCCCATGGGTCTCTATCACACAACGGCGCCCCGACAAGGGCTGCCAATGGAATGATCACATCTGCTTTTTGAATGAGATGTTTCATTGTCTTTTCATCGCGCGCATCGCCAAAAACGAAATCGAATTTCGGATCAGCGCAGTAATGAAACAAACTATGTTGCCCGTAGAGGAGATTGTCAATAACTGTGACTTCGTAACCAGCGTTTAGCAAATAACCGCAGAGGATTGACCCCAGATAACCGGCTCCACCTGTCACAAGAACTTTTGTTGTCATAGTTTTTAATACTCCTTTGTGCTTAAAGTTATTTAATAACGTCAAAGAAATAATGAATAAAGCGATCCTTTTCGAGAACAAGAATTTGCTTTTCGGCCGGTTTGCGCATAATTTCTTCTGGATGATTGACGCCATTACCAAGTTTAAAAATCGCATAACCGTTGCGTTCTTCCCAATTTTCAGAATAGAGCGAATAATTGACGTCGCTCATCAAGCGGTGATAATTTTTATAATTGTTAAATGTATTTACATCATCAAGCAATATGTAGCGTGCGCCGTAAATTTCATCCAATTCGGCGCTGCCAGCGAATTGCGACCCGTCAATCAACACCATGTCAAAGAAAGTGATGTTTTCCTGACGGCGAATGTGCTCAATACCATGGGTGTTGATATTGGCAATTTTTAAGTATTCGATATCTTGCCGGTACCATTCAAGAATATCTTTGATCGGGTGGTCGTTTAACTTGCTTCGGGTCGTGAAATAAAAATTTACAATATCTTCTTCAGTAGGAAATTTTTCGACAGGTATTGATGAAACATTAAATCCTTTTATGAAAGGAAATTTCGAATATCTTTCCTTAAGTTCCAGAAAACGCGCTCCTGAGGCCTCAATGCAATATAGCGTGGGTTTGCCGGGATTTTTTAAGATTCCCGTAACAAAGGCTTCCGTGCTGCCGTCGCCGGCTGAAGAGCCAATTTCCAATATCGTTTTTATATCCTCGCCAGCCGAAAGCTTTTGGATTTCTTTATACAACTCTGTGCCCTTTATTTCTGGTGGGATGAGTCTATTTAGTGGAGAGAGTGAACCTGCACCATAGACGATCGGGGCCAGGCTTTCAGCCTTGACCTTGGCCTTCTTATCTTCAATAGCTCTGATTTGACTGACCTCTGGATTGAGCGTGCAGGAGGGCAGCTCAAAGATAATTTTTGCAATCGTATTGGCAATAATTGTCCAGTCAGGTTGAGTATCAACGTCAGCGTAGATGCACAAAATCCGATCCATCAGCATATTCAATGTTTTGCACATCAAGTTTGCTTCACTTTGCCTCAGGGCAAGAATTGATGATGCCATTCTAAGGCTGCGTTGTTTCGCTGTCAGAACATCTGGATTTTTTTGATAGTATTCCGGTTGAAAATCCCATTCAACACAGAGAGAATGAACGTCAGAGCCAGCGCTAGTATTGAAAGTGCTCAAAAAAACCTGAGCGTCAAGTTCACGGCATAGCGCCGCCAAACGGCGGTCTTCGATTGCCGAAATGCCATAATCAACCTTTGGCGCGAATAGATTGATCAGCCCTTTGGTATCCGGAAAATCTGGAGCATCAGATCGATTGATATAGTAAATCTCGTGGCCGCGTAAACGCTGGGTCAAACGAGGGATGATTTGCCTCCAGGATTCGACTGATTTCTCTTGTCCGGTTTGGGAGAAGATGCAACCATCTATAAGTAGTCTCTGCGCCGGGTTCATTATTTCAATTCTCCCTCATTCTGGCAGTCATATTGTCTCTCTTCTTTTCTCCATCGCGTTCCAATTGATAATCGGCGTCAATTTGGGCGCCTTCATATTCATCCAGTTTACCTTGCTGCCTTAACGTGTGCAGAGGAGTTCCTTCAATTTCAGCAGTGCCTGATTCCTGATATGTATCGAAGGGAAGAGAGGCAATAAAACGGCGCGTGTCCCACATTTGCGCTTTGGTTTCACCGGGCAACCCATACGTGAAAGTTCCATGAACGGTCATCCCCAGTCGTTTCAATTCAAACACGACCTGGCTGGCATATTCCAGATCAAGGTTCTTGTTAACAATTTTATTTACAACGTACTGGTTGCCGCTTTCGAAACCCAATTTAACCCCGAAACAACCGCTTTCTTTCATAGCCTGCCAGGTTTCCATCTTTATAGTATCGGCGCGGCACATGGCTGACCAGGGTAGGCCAACTCGTTTCATTACCTCACACATATCGAGGACATGTTTGTTTCCCAAATTGAAAGTATCATCGTCAAAATAGATACATTGATATTGGTTGAAGCGACCTGTTAATTCGCCAATGAAGGCTTCTATATATTCCGGGGAATAATGGGTCACATTACGTCGGCGTTTTCCGTCAGGGTCAACCCCGGTCATTGTGGCAGGCCATACACAAAAAATGCATTTATAAGGGCACCCGCGGCTGCTCCAAATTTGCGCCTGAGGCGCCTTTTGACCTTTAGGTCGGGAGTCCCAATAGCGATAGGCATAGGTTTCGTCAAAATATGGGAACGGCGCGGCGTTCATTTCATCTTCATCAAGCAGGTCGTAATCAATAATACCTTCTTCACCGTTGATAACTTTTACGCTTCCTTTTTCATACGAACCTCGAATGCAAGCACTCACTGGATAGTCGCTAAGAATTTCTTCGGATTTTGTTGATGTGATCGGTCCAGTTACAGCGATCTTAGTTTCGGGAAATTGCCGGTGAATTTCACGGATCAGCCATTGATCATGTTCCCAACTTGGAGAGGCTATCTCGATAAAGATCAGATTATATTTTCCTTCTTCGAGATGGTTGAAATATGTTTTATATGATTCGCGAAGCGCGATGCTGTCGCGAAAGTGGATATCAGCCCCAGTCTGTTTTTTTGCGTAAGTAGTTGCATAACCCATAAAGAAGGGGTAAGGAATATATTCTCCAAAACAATAATTATCTGGCGTTGAATAAATCGGAGAGGTGAAAGGCCAGCGTGAGCCAGCCCGAACGCCGAAACGTGTGATTTGACCATTTTCCTCGCTCCACCAGGGAGGATTGCTGAATAATACTTTCATAGAATCTCCCTGATGTAATTGACGACAATGTTCATCCGTTGAGCGTACGTATGGTTACTGAGCACCAATTTACGACCTTCCTGAGCGCGCCGCCGTCTTTCGGATGGATCAGCCAGGAAACGAACAATTTTTGCCCACTCATCCTCGTACCCATCAGTCGTGACAACAGTGTCGCCAAAGGTTTCAACGACGGAATTAACGTAATCCGAAAGAATGAATCCTTCGCAAGCCAGGATATCGTAAATGCGCAAATTGATAGTATCATATTCGGCGTGTTCAACGATATGGGCATTGAGATTGATAGCAACATCTGAATAGAGTTTGGGGAGTTCTGGCATGGGGAGCTTGCCGCGACAGATCTGGGTAAATGGCGGCGACCACTGATTGCCATAAATGACCAGTCCGAAGGGCAGAGCAGGCGCATAATAACGTTGTTCTACCGCTGGCCCCCGGATTCCATTCCCGACGAAACAAACCGGGTGTTCATATAGCCCCGACGGCTGAGGATAAAAGAACTCAGGATCGGTAGCAAAAGGCACAACGGCGCCAGGTGCACAGGCTTCCATGAGCTTCTGGCTTGTAAAAATATAGCCATCATAGTCGCCTTTTACCCTGTGGAAGACTCCTGCCGTACCGCCGGGATTTTTCCCTTTGTCGAAAGCATTTTGAAGGTAAAGAATGTTCTTAGCTCGCGGATGGGGGGTTAGCGGGTAAAAATGGATAACCACATCGAGGTTTTCGTCCACAATACTGTTCCGATCATATAGGAAAACTGCTTCGATGTCCTCCCGGCGGGCAAGGTATTTTTGCCAGCTTCGGGCAATAAGTTCATCTCCCCAAATATTGCCCGGTTTTTTGGGGTCAAATGA
>CAZDAW010000003.1:0-82863 GCA_964503685.1 uncultured Anaerolineaceae bacterium
AACCAGACCGTTTTCCAGGCAAAATGTTATGCAACCCAAAACCGTCGACTGGCCTATCACCCTCCTTAAACTGGGCGGATCGTTAATCACAGAAAAGACCCGCCCCTATACAACCAGACCGGATGTAATCAAAAGGCTAGCGTCAGAAATCGCTCAGGCAAAAAACCAAGACGCTAATTTACACCTGATACTGGGTCATGGCTCAGGGTCATTTGGACATCAGGCAGCCAGTCATTACCATACCCGCCAGGGTGTTCACACCAAAGAGGAATGGGCAGGTTTCACTGAAGTTTGGCAAGAAGCATCCACCCTCCATCGAATCGTAATCGAAACCATGTCTGAGGCTGGTCTTCCGGTGATTTCATTTCCACCCTCTGCCAGCGTCATCGCCGCTAATGGCAAAGTGATAAAATGGGACCTTTCCCCAATGATTTCTGCACTGAGCGCCAGCCTGATCCCGGTCGTCTTCGGTGATGTCGTTTTCGATACCTCCATGGGCGGAACTATTCTTTCCACAGAAGATTTATTTTTTTACCTGACACAGCATCTTCCGGCCAGACGAATCCTCCTGGCTGGAATAGAAGACGGCGTCTGGCACGATTTTCCTCAAAACACACACCTGATTCCGAAAATCACGCCCCACAATTTTTCCACAATTTCTCAGGCGCTCAAGGGCTCTACAGCCACAGATGTGACGGGGGGAATGGCCGAAAAAGTCAGACGAATGCTGGAGGCAACCCAACTGACCTCCGGTCTGGAAATTAACATCTTTTCCGGTATGAAACCCGGCCAGGTCCGCCAGGCATTATTAGGAGAAACAATCGGTACAACTATCACCAGTTAATCAGGAGGAATACCATGTTATTCAACCGTTCTCAACTGGAATCAATTGAAGATCAGGCGCTTGCGCCTTATGGAATGCGCAGCCGGGATAGCAAAGGGCGCGCGTACCCGGATGAAGAGCCTGATTACCGTACCTGTTTTCAACGCGACCGTGATCGGATACTCCACACCACCGCCTTTCGGCGTCTGGAATATAAAACACAGGTATTCATCAACTATGAAGGAGATTATTATCGCACCCGCCTGACCCATACCCTTGAGGTCACTCAAATCGGGCGCACTATCGCCCGCACTCTGGGCGCCAACGAAGACCTGGTAGAAGCCATCTGTCTGGCTCACGATGTAGGTCATCCACCATTCGGTCATTCCGGTGAGTTGAGCCTGGCGCGCTTAATGAAAGATATGGGTGGATTCGATCACAATAAACACTCTCTCCGCATTGTTACCCGGCTTGAACAGAGATACCCTGACTTTCCCGGCCTGAATCTGACCTGGGAAGTGCGCGAAGGCATTGTTAAGCATGAGACTGAATACGATCAATCGGACGCGCTGGAATATGCGCCAGATCTGCGCGGCAATCTTGAAGCTCAGATTACCAATGCCGCAGATGAACTGGCTTATACCGCTCACGATTTAGATGATGGGCTGCGTTCTGGCATGATCACTGCCTCGATGCTGGAAGGAATCGCCCTCTGGGAGATATTAACCGAGATAACCGGCTGGCAAGGCCGCGATCTGGATGATTTGACCCGCCACCGGATGATCCGTCGCCTCATCGGAATGGAAGTCAGCGATCTGGTTGAGGCAACCGATCAAAAACTGCGTGACAGTGGAGTAAGATCGGTAGAAGAATTACAGCGCCTGCCTTATAACGTCGTCTGTTTCTCTGAGGATATGCACCGGCGCAATCGAGAACTGAAAGATTTCCTTTATGCAAATCTATACCGCCATTACCGCGTCGTACGCATGGCAGTTAAAGCCGAACGCATCATCTCCGATTTATTTCATGCCTATCTGAACGAGACAACTATTCTACCCAAACATGTTCAAAAATCAATTGATGATAACGGACCAGAACGAACAATCTGCGATTACATAGCCGGGATGACCGATCGCTATGCAATCGAAGAGCATCAAAAATTATTTGAACCAACGACCTTACCTTAAACCCCCTTCCTTTTTTCGATTCATCCGTTATAATCACATCAACCTATCTGGTTGAACAACGCTATATGCTTTTGTTTATCGCTCACAGCGCATTGAAAGTTAATTGTTTGAAGGAGCTGGAACATTATGAATGAAGGACATTACCTGACACCCGAAGGCGCAGCTCGTTTGCGCCAGGAATTAGAAAACCTGAAAGGTCCAGAACGGGAAAAACTTGCCAAACGATTAAGAGCCGCTATCGAACAGGGCGACCTTTCCGAAAACGCAGACTATGCGAAAGCCAAAGAGGATCAGGGGTTTCTGGAAGGACGCATCCAGGAACTGGAGCATATTCTGGGCAATGTCATCATCATCGAAGAAGGTAAAAATCAGGATGAGATCGGTGTTGGTTCACGGGTGACAATCCAGGAAGGCGATTATCCACCGCAAACCTATCACCTGGTTGGCCCTAAAGAAGCAGACCCACGGAATGGCCGAATTTCACACGAATCTCCTATCGGTAAAGCGCTCATCGGTCATCGCCCCGGAGATGAAGTATCAGCCAATACACCTGCTGGAACTCTCGTATTTAAAATTCTCAGCATCGAATAAAAGAAGAGCAAACAAAGAAACCACCGCCGCTCAATTTGTCGGAGAGCGGCGGTTTTTTATATGTTCAATATTTAGAACAGAATGGAATAAGCTTATTTCGTTTTATTCCAGACAGCCAACTCAAGAGTCAGGCGATCAAAGAAACTGTTGGCAGGTAAAGCCCCCTGTCCATAATTCATATCAACAACCCGGGCAATCAGTTGCAGTGTGGCCGTTTCAAGAATGATTTGCTGACCCGGTGTAGTCAATACAGGCTCACCTTTTGATTCCAGTTTTTGGCGAATCGACGAATCATTAAATGCGTGAGCGCTCATCAAAACGCTGGTGACTGTCTGAATATCATTTTTGTCGAATAACCAAACCTCAAATGCGGTAGGTTTTTTGGGATCGCCAACGCCAATCGTATCAGAAATACCCACTCCGCATTCACCCAGAAATTCACCCGTCAATGAGTCGATGCTGAATGAATCGTCATAAAGATCGTTGCCAAGCGCAAACGTAGTCATAAACTGGGCAACCGGTGATTCAGCGCCCTGATCTTCGTAGGCGCTTTGTTGAACAGGCAAGCCGCCTTCCGCCCCCCGACGAGATGAAACCTGATCATCAGTTGGTCCACGTCTTCGCAGTAAAATATAAGCCGCCAGCCCGGCAACGACAGCCAGTACAACAAAACAGCCCACAACAATCAACAGCGTTCGCAATGAAAACAGACCGGCGCTGGTCTCTCCTGTCGTCTGCGTGGCAGCGGATTCCGCTCCCGCTTCAGCAGTACTGCCCGGAACCGGTTGAGCAACCTGACCCGGGATATTTACCGCCGCTGCAAAAGCATCAATATCAGCAACAGTCGGCCTTCCCACGCCTGGATTTGCCTTCAACCAGAGCAGTGCATCTGTTCCGGCTGAACCCAACGTACTCCACCGTGATTGTGCCAGAGCCTTATCCTGGTTCTCGACAAAAGAATCAATCGTCATGCTCAAATAATCCCGAGCATACTCGGCAGATGGGCTATACTGAACCGGCCATATTCCCCAGCCCAATACCACCAGGCCGACGATCAAGCCAATCACAAAGCTCACAACTCCAACGATAACCACAGGCTTTTTAACTTGATCTATAACGGCGTTAATATTCATCTCTCATGCTCCTTCCAGCCGGCCCAAAGATGCACAAAATTTTACATACCAGACATAATTTATTGTAGAACAAGTCCCAAAAACGTGCAACTTTCATTTCAAGGTGCAAGGATTATGCCGTATCAGAAGATGTCTCTTTTAGGATGACATCCGCCAGGAATGTCTCCTCACAGGATAGGCATTGTAATTCGCGTTTGTTGGCAACCACCAGTATGCCTTTGCAACTTGGGCATGGATTAGGCACAGGCCGTTTCCAAGACGTAAACTGGCAGTTGGGGTAATTGGAGCACCCATAAAACACCCTTCCTTTACGCGTTTTTCTTTCCACGATATCGCCGCCGCAATCAGGACATACAACGCCGATTTTTTCCAGCCATGCTTCAGTATGTCGGCATTCCGGAAAATTGCTGCAACTGATGAATTTTCCATAGCGACCCCAACGAATAACCAGGTCATGGCCGCACTCCGGACAGGCTCGCCCAACTTTTTCCAGTTCCGCTTTGGTTTCGGGCATTTCCGCCTGAGCCTTTTCCAGTTGTTTGGAAAACGGCGTGTAAAATTGGCGAATCACATCCACCCATTTTTTATCGCCCGCCGCAATCTGATCCAGGTCATTCTCCATATTAGCCGTAAAACCATAATCAATCACTTCACTGAAGTGTTGCATGAGCAAGTCATTAACCAGAATACCTGTTTCGGTGGGAGTCAATCGTTTGGCCTCTCTGACCACATAACCGCGCGCCTGAATCGTGGACAAAATCGGCGCATAAGTTGAAGGGCGACCAATGCCATACTCTTCAAGCACTTGTACAAGACTGGCTTCGGTATAACGCGGTGGGGGTTGGGTAAAGTGTTGTTCCGGGAACAATTTCACCAACTTTTGTGGTTGCCCCTCACTGATTCCAGCAGGAATCCGAACATTCTCCTCTTCTGTTTTTTGATCTTCATCGCGGGCTTCTTCATACACAACCAGATAGCCGGGAAAACGCACAGTGGAACCGGAGGCGCGAAAGAGGTACTGGCGGCCATCTGTTTTTCCTGTTACCTCTACTGACAGGGTGTCATATACCGCCGATTCCATCTGTGAGGCCAGGAAACGTTGCCAGATCAATTGGTAAAGGCGATACTGATCATGGCTGAGAAAACCCTTAACTTTCTCAGGTTCCCGTAAGACAGAGGTCGGGCGGATGGCTTCGTGAGCTTCTTGGGCTGAAACCGCCCGGGTTTTATACTGCGGCGGTGTGGGGGGTAAAAAGTCATTCCCGAACCGCTGCGTGATGTACTGGCGAGCCTCGTTTAACGCCATTTCTGCAATGTTGGTCGAATCGGTGCGCATATAGGTAATCAAACCTGTTGCGCCGCCCTCGCCGACATCAATCCCCTCATAGAGTTGCTGGGCAAGCGCCATGGTCCGTTTGGCTGTGTATCCCAGTCGCCGTGAGGCCTCTTGCTGTAGTGTGCTGGTAATGAATGGAGCAGAGGGCTTCCGACGGCGCTCGCCGCGTTTAATTTTGCTGATTTCATAAGCAGCTTTTTCCAGGTCCTCAAGAATCGGCTTTACTGTTGCCTCATCAGACAGAACAGCTTCCTGTTCATCAATCCGCGCCAGTTTGGCCTTAAAAGTAGCCTTCTTCTCACCTTCCGGGCGGAATTCTGCTTCGATCGACCAGTATTCCTGAGGAACAAAAGCATCAATCTCACGCTCGCGTTCAACCAGCAACCGCAAAGCCACAGACTGCACCCTGCCGGCCGAAAGTCTGCTGCGCACTTTTTCCCACAAGAGCGGGCTTAAACTATAACCGACCAGACGATCCAAAACGCGTCGCGCCTGCTGCGCATTGACCAGATCCATGTCGATCGCCCGGGGATGTGAGAATGCCTCCTCAATTGCCGGCTGGGTAATTTCATGAAACACAACCCGGCGCGATAATTTTGGTTCAATGGCAGCAGCTTCCATCAAATGCCATGCAATCGCTTCGCCTTCCCGGTCAGGGTCTGTTGCCAGATAAATTTCTTCAGCGGTTTTGACCAGCTGTTTAAGCTCTTTTACCACCGGGCGTTTTTCATTTGGAACACGATATTTGGGTTGAAAATCGTTTTCAACATCCACCGAAAGCGTCGAACGCAACAGGTCACGCACATGACCCACCGATGCTTTAACCGTGTAACCCTTTCCCAAAAAACGCCCCACGGTTCGCGCCTTGGCCGGCGACTCAACGATCACTAATTTCCCATTCCGGTTGCTACCCCTCTTCTTTCTATCCGCTTCAGGAATTTCATCATGCGCCGGCGTTTTCCCCGTTCGAAAAAGTTTTGTTCCACACACACCACAGACGCCGCGTGTCACCGGCGCGCCGATCGCATTATATTGCGCTACCGGATCCTGTATCTCTCGTTTTGCTTTGCACTTCACGCAGTAGGCTTCCAATGGTTCCTCCTTGCTGTTAAATATACTGCTTCTGATCAGTTTGTTTCAGATGGGCAACCAACTGGCGCACTTTCTGAGCCTGTTTTTTATCGCACACCAATAAAACATCATCGGTATCGACAACGATCAGATCACTGATGCCAATCGTCACAATCAGCCTGCGGGTCTGATCAAGATACACCAGAGAGTGATCGGTATCCAGACCGATATGCTCTCCTCCCATAATAATATTGCCAGTCTGATCGGTTGGCAAGACTTCAAATAAAGAATCCCAACTTCCCACATCGCTCCAACCCAAATCAGCAGCCGGTATCACTGCCACATTTTGAGCGTGTTCCATAACGCCATAATCGATAGTTTCAACCTTTATTCCCGGCCATATCCTGCCAAGAACCTCATCTTTCTGCGGCGTTTTCCAGGCGCTGGCAATCTGCGTCATCGAATTCGACAAATCGGGCATTTGAATGGCAAACTCTTTAAGAATTTGCGCTACCTGCCAGATGAACATACCGGAATTCCAGGTGTAATCTTTGCTGGAAAACATTGCCACAGCCTGGGCATCATCCGGCTTTTCTTTAAATCGGAGCGCCCTGAAAACCGGTTTGCCTTGATATAAGCCGATCCTCTCGCCGCTCTGAATATAGCCATACCCCGTTGCCGGAAATGTGGGTGTAATGCCCAGAGTGACCAGATAACCTTCCTGGGCTACATCCAACGCAGCGCGTAAATACTGGCGGAAAATGTCTTCATGCCGAATGTAATGATCAGAAGTCAGAACAGCCATTACGGCATCAGGATCACGTTGCTGAATTGCAACCGCCGCCAGTCCGACAACTGAAGCGGTTCCCCGCGGCATCGGCTCAATGATGAAATTCTCCTTTGGGATTTGGGGAGTTTCTGCATGAAGCTCAGCCGCCTGGTCGGCAACTGTCACAACCAGAATGTTTTCGGGCGGAAAAAGACCCTGCAAACGGGCAACAGATGTCTGAAACAATGTCCTTTCATCGAACAGGCGCAACATTTGCTTGGGCCGCTGCTGGCGAGAAAGAGGCCAAAGGCGGGTGCCGCCGCCGCCTGCCATGATAACTGCATAATAATGATTAAATAAATTCATTACCCAACTCCATATTCAGATTGTGCTTCGCGAACGGCCACAAAATTCATCCCCCCTACTTGCCGTACCATACCTTTAAGCTCCATCATCGTCAAAGTTGCAGATACAACATCAATCGGCAAACCCGATTGTGAGCGAATCTCATCAACATGCAGCGGTTCATCTCCAAGAACTTTGAGAAGACTGGCTTCAGTCTGGTCGGCTGGCAACACCGACCGGGCAGTACGATGTTCACTGAGTAAACTCATGTTCAATACATCAATTATATCCTCAGCCTGAAGAAGCGGGTGCGCTCCACGTTGAATCAGACGGTTGGTGCCCTTGGATTGAGGGGATATAATGCTGCCTGGCACCGCAAACACTTCTCTACCCTGTTCAGCGGCAAAATTTGCGGTAATCATGGCTCCGCTCGTTTCAGAAGCTTCGATAACAACAGTTGCCTGTGAGAGCCCTGAAATGATCCGATTGCGTGGAGGAAAATTGATACTTTCAGGTGGAGTGCCTGGGGGGTAATCACTGATGATCGCTCCCTGTCTGGTAATTTGTTCGGCTAGCTGACGGTGTTCCGGCGGGTAAATTCGATCCACACCGCTGCCCAACACAGCGAATGTTCTGCCGCCGGAACGAATGGCCGCTTGATGCGCCACAGCGTCAACGCCCCGGGCAAGTCCGCTGACCACCGTTATTCTGTTGCGAGCCAGAAACGTTGCCAGGTCTTCAGCTACCTGACGTCCATAAAGGGTAATCCGCCGGGTGCCTACAACCGCCACCGACCAATCGTCCGCCGCCTCAATTGAACCGAGAATATACAAAACAGGCGGAGGTTGGGCAATCTGTTTCAACCGCTCTGGATACTCTTCATCCTGCCAGGTTAATACACTAATGCCCTTTTTCTGAATTTGCTCACAATACTTTTCCAGGTCAACAGAATTTCTCAACCGGGTAAAATTCTCGACGATTTTTGCAGGTAACCCCGCTGCTCTCAACGCATCCGCAGGAGCGTTCCAGGCCTCTTCCAGATCATCAAAATAATCCAGCAAGGTTTGCAGACGGACTGCACCTATCCCTTTGACCAGATTAAAACCGATCCAGTAGTTTTTTGATTCCATATCAATTTAATTTGAATATCAATCCCAAACAGGAGGATGGACGCGCATCTCTTGTTTTTTGATATCAACCCCCAGGATGACTGATTCGATAGCGGGAAGTAATATATCGGGGCCTTCTTCCGCTCGTACAACATAGACATCATTCGCGCCAGTTTCGATAATCTCTTTTAACACGCCCAGTAATTGCCCGTTTTCATCCCTCACCTGCAATCCCAACAATTCGTGATGATAATAGCGTCCTTCCGGTAAGGGGGGAAGCTCATTTGCCGATGTATAAATCAACTGATTACACAACGGTCTGACCTGATCACAATTGTCGTATCCCTCAAACCCTAACAAAAGAGCGCGATCATGCCAGCGGACGCTCCTGATCTGGAGTGGGAGATGCTGAATTCCCAAAAATACCTGCGTCCCAATTTTTATTCGCTCAGGAAAATCTGTCAGCACGTCGGTCAACACTTCACCAACAAGGCCGTGCGCCCGGCGCAATCGACCAATAACCAAGAACACAGGCTCGCCGGGCGGGGGCGAGCCTGTATCGTTATGTCTTTTGGGGGTGTCAGGCAACTGACTCTGTTTCATCGGGGCTCAATAACATCAAGCACAACTTGCTTTCCTTCGCGAGCCGCTGCGACGCGCAATAGCATCCGCATTGCATTTGCAACCCGTCCGCTCTTTCCAATGACGCGCCCCATATCTTCTTTCGCGACTCGCAGTTCCAGGTAAACCTTACTACCGCCCCGGGATTGGGTCACCTGAACCTGAGTTGGGTCATCGACAAGAGACCGGGCGATGTATTCAATTAATTCTTTCACGGTTCTCCTTTCATACCCGCCCATCATCTACCAGGGCGTTTTGCGGTTTTATTTGACGCCTTTTTGAATTATGCAGCCGGATCGCGACGGGTTTTCGGGTTGACAACCCGGCTGGCCCTGGCAGCAGCTGCTTCAGCGAGCAAGGTATCTAACGCTTCACCAGCCTTAAAGCGGTTGTAGCGCTCCATGATGCCAACGCTCTGAAACACTTTTACTGCTGCTTCACTGGGTTGAGCTCCTTTACTCATCCAATCATAAACCCGGTCTTCTTTGACTTCAACAGTTGATGGATTTGTTCGTGGATTATAAAAGCCCAGAATCTCGATAAAACGCCCATCGCGAGGGCTTTCTTTATCGGCAACAACAATACGATAGCTGGGCTGCCCGCGCAACCCGACTCTTCTTAAACGAATGCGAACCATTGAGATTTATCTCCTCTGATAAAAAATCAAAATATAAATCGATTATTTTCCTTTGGACAGACAACA
Organism: uncultured Anaerolineaceae bacterium; assembly: GCA_964503685.1. Taxonomy (GTDB): domain Bacteria; phylum Chloroflexota; class Anaerolineae; order Anaerolineales; family Anaerolineaceae; genus CAZDAW01. Next base: position 9,689 of record CAZDAW010000003.1, read on the forward strand.
TTATGGATGAGGAGGGGCGCTGAAGGGGCGCTGAACATCCTTGCTATCTGACGCCGGCTAACCAAATAAACGAGGTAGCCCACGAGCGCCTGATTTTTGAAAGGTTTTCATCAGACGTTGGGCTTCTCGAAACTGCTTCAACAAACGGTTTACATCCTGCACTTCAGTGCCTGAACCGCTGGCTATTCGCCTTCGCCGGCTGGCATTCAAAATATCAGGGTGCCGTCTTTCTTTCACCGTCATCGAATTGATGATGGCTTCAGTCATCTTAAATTGCTTTTCTGCATCCTGCGGTGAAACATGCCTGGCTGCCTGGCCCAGGTTTCCTGGCAGCATCTCTAAAATCTGACTGATGGGACCCATCTTCCGCACCTGACGCAACTGTTGGACAAAATCTTCGAGGGTAAATTGCCCCGAAGCCATCCGTTCAGCCTGCTGGCGGGCGACTTTTTCATCCATGGCTGCTTCAGCGCGCTCAATCAAACCCAATACATCGCCCATCCCCAATATCCGCGAAGCCAGCCGCTTCGGTTGGAAGGTTTCTATCGCGTCCAGGCCTTCACCGACGCCCAAGAATTTAATCGGTACACCTGTCACCGAACGAATAGATATAGCGGCTCCGCCGCGCGCGTCGCCGTCCATTTTGGTAAACACCAGACCGGATAAAGATACCGCATCACGAAATCCTTCTGCAATATGCAAAGCTTCCTGTCCGATCATTGCATCCACAACCAGTAGAGTCTCAGAAGGAGAGACGCGCTGATTAATCGCCCTTAGCTCTTTCATCAGGTCATCATCCAATTGCGAACGGCCGGCCGTATCAACGATCACCACACTCATGCCGCCCTTCCTGGCTGATTCAAATGCATGCTTCACTAGTTCAGGCGGCGCAACGCCCTCTTCGGAAAAAACCGGAACACCAACCTGTTCTCCCAGGGTCGCCAGTTGCTTAACGGCTGCCGGACGGTAAGGATCTGCTGCTACCAGCATAACCCGTTCACCCTGTGAACGCAATAATCGGGCAATTTTGCCTGAGGCCGTCGTTTTACCGGAACCCTGCAAACCCACCATCAAGATGACCCGTGGTTTTTCCCCGGACAGGTTTAATCTTGCCGGCTCCCCCAGCGTTGCAATTAATTCCTCATTGACAATCTTGATAACCTGCTGCGCCGGGTTTAACGCGCTGGATACCTCATGCCCTACTGCCCGTTCACGAACACGGGCAATGAAATCTTTTACAACACTGTAATGAACATCTGCTTCCAACAACGCCAGACGAACTTCACGCATTGCCGCGTCAACATCCTCTGCCGATAATTTCCCTCGCCGGCGGAGTTGTTGGAATACCTGTTCAAGTCTTGTCGTTAAGCTTTCAAACACATCAACTCACATTAACAAATAATACAATACCCGACCGGAATCAACCAGCGGATCTCGTCTTAAGCATGTGGATTTTAGCCTGTAAGTTATGAATGGTCAAGGGAATTTATTAAATGAAAGATCAGGGGAGCGTAACTTTTTTTACCTGAATGGGTTTAGTGATATATGAGAATAGATTTTATACCCGATTGTTAGTTAAGGAAATCACCATGTCAAAAGTTGCAATTATTACCGATAGTACGGCAACGATCCCGGATTCTCTACTCGCCAGGTATCCCATCCGGGTTGCTCCCCAATTATTAATCTGGAATGGCGATACCTATCAGGATCGAATCGATATCCAGCCTCAGGAATTTTATACCCGGCTAAAAACCAGCAAGGAACTCCCAACATCATCCCAGGTCACCCCGCACACCTTCAAAAACATGTTCACTGAATTGATAAACCAGGGTTATGATGTGCTGGCCGTATTGATATCCACCAGACTCTCAGGCACCGTTCAATCTGCCCTTCAGGCGAAAGAAATGCTCAAGGGACAAAATATCGAGATCGTCGACTCGCAATACGCCTCCATGGCAACCGGCTTCCAAGTTCTGGCAGCCGCCCGTGCAGCCGTTGATGGCGCCAGTCTGACGGATTGCAAAAGAATTGCCGAACTGGCGCGGGATAATAGCGGCGTATTCTTCGTTGTCGACACCTTGAAGTACCTGCATGCCGGCGGAAGAATTGGCGGCGCGGCGCACTTTGTGGGCGCTGCCTTTGATATAAAACCCATTTTGCAGATCATTGACGGTCAGGTTGAATCATCCGAAAAAGTGCGGACTTTGAAAAAAGCGCACGACCGAATGCTGGAACTGGTCGAGAAGGGAATTGCTGGCCGGACGCCGCTTCATCTGGCCGTATTGCACGCTGAAGCCGCCGATCAGGCCGACCTGCTTAAAGCACGCGCCGATCATTTATTCCACCCGGTAGAAAGTATTCTGACAGAAGTCAGTCCGGTTATTGGCGTTCATACCGGCCCCGGTACACTGGGTATTGCTTATCTGGCAGGCATGTAATTAATCGCCCGACTATGACGCTATTTTCTCCCCTCAACGATTTGATGAGGGGATTTTTATTTTAATTTCTATGTTATATTTGGGGATATAATTCCATAAGTTCCAGAGGCATCCTATGAAAACAATCGACTCCATCGGCATTCAAATTCCACAAATTCTGCTTCCGCGTCCGGGCATTGACTTGCATCGCTGGGCCGTCATTGCCTGCGACCAGTTTACATCCCAACCGGAATATTGGGATAAAGTCAAGGAAATCGTTGGCTCTGCGCCATCAACCCTCAATTTGATTCTGCCAGAAGTTTATCTGGAACAAGACGGGGTCGATGCTCGCGTTCAAGCCATCCAAAAAACGATGGCCCGCTATCTTGAAGATGGCGTCTTTAAGACCCATGAAGGTATTATTTATGTAGAGAGAAGCGTAAACGGAAAAACCCGCAAAGGCATCCTTATTTGCATTGATCTCGAATGCTACGACTACAATAAAGGTTCACAAACCCTGATCCGGGCGACAGAAGGCACAATCATCGAGCGCCTTCCACCTCGTATTCGCATCCGTCAGGGCGCCCCTCTGGAATTGCCTCATATCCTGGTGTTAATCGACGATCCTGCCCATACGGTCATCGAGCCCATTGCACAGAATAAAACAAGCCTGACCCAACTTTATGATTTTGATCTCATGCAGGGCAGCGGGCATTTGAGCGGATATCTTGTAAATAAATCAGATATCGAAGAAAAGGTCATCAAAGCGCTTGAAGATCTCGCCAATCCGCAAACATTCAAAACGAAATACCAGGTCGGCTCGGATAAAAGCGTTTTGCTCTTTGCCATTGGTGATGGTAATCACTCCCTCGCCACCGCAAAAGCGATATGGGAGAAAATGAAATCCACCGTCGGCATGGATCACCCTGCCCGCTATGCGCTGGTCGAAATCGAGAATGTCCACGATCAGGGGCTTGAATTTGAACCCATTCACCGTGTGCTTTTCGGTTTAAAGAAAGACATCCAGGTCGCCATGAAGAATACCTGGGGCGCAAATTTTGAGTATCAGAAATGCGCCAGCAAGGAAGAAATGATCGCCAGAGTTAATCAATCTGGCGGCCAACAGATTATTGGTTATATTACCAGCCAGGAATTCAGCACCATCAGAGTCGATCATCCCGCTTATAATCTGCCCGTCGGAACATTGCAGGCCTTTCTGGATACTTTCTTACAGAACGACGGCGCAGAAAAAATTGACTATGTCCACGGTGAAGACGTTGTCTGCACAAAAGGGTCACAGGCAGGCAACGCTGGGTTTTACCTGCCGGCCATGAATAAGGACGACTTATTCAAGACAGTCATTCTGGATGGCGCCTTACCCCGTAAAACCTTCTCAATGGGTGAAGCAGAAGAAAAACGTTTTTATCTCGAATGCAGGAAAATCGCATAAACCGAGGTCAATTTTGAAAAGAAGCGCTGCTCTCCTCCTTCTGTTATGGCTGGCCGCCTGCACATCGCGGCAGACTCCGTCGCCATCTGCCGCCCCGCCGCTAATGACAGAAACACAGCCGCCAACTAATACGCCGACGTCGGTTCCCTCGCCCACGCCGCTTCCAACGGTTACCATAACGCCCTCGCCTACTGAAATTGCCTTTCAGATGTGTTCACCCCTTGAAGGAGAAAGCCTTCCAGGACTGAGTGAAATTCTTTCAAATCCATTTAGCGCGCCTAATCCGGGTCAGGATGATGGACATCATGGCGCAGATTTTGCTTACTGGTCTAAGAACGGCAAGCCGATGGTCGGCCTGCCAGTGCAGTCAATCCTTCCCGGAAAAGTGGTTGCTTTAACCAGCAATCGCCCCCCTTACGGCCACATGGTGATCGTCGAGACGCCTATTGACGATACACTTGCTGCTATCGTCGCGCCGTTGGATATTGTCCCCGACCTGACGCCCATTCCGTCCAGCCGGCTGAGTTGCCCTGCTTACCCTCAGCAGCCCACCTGGGATAACACACACCAGTCTCTTTACGTACTTTACGCCCATATCGATATTCAGACCGGCCTCAAAATCGGCGACCAGTTAGCCTGTGGGCAGCCGCTAGGAGCAATTGCCCAGGTAGGCAATCAGAACTTCGATTACTCCAGCGCACCTCACCTGCACCTGGAAACCCGCCTCGGCCCCGGCGGCATGATTTTTGCATCGATGGCGCATTATATCGGCGACGCTACTGAAGAAGAGATGTTGAATTACTGCCTGTGGCGAATCAGCGGCGTCTTTAAGGTTTTTGATCCGATATCTCTCTTTAATAATTACCTGCAAACATATCCGCAAATGTCTCCATCAGTTAAGTAACGACAGCCAATATGCTCGGTTGACACCCCTCTGATGAGCATGCTAAAATGACACTAATGAATAATGGCAAACCCAGCCGCATGACCATTGCGCTACGCGGCTTGATTATCATATTGGTTCTCAATCTGGTCGTGTTAACATATATCGCATGGCCTTCATTAAAGAACCGCTTGCCATCTGACTTTGCAACTCTCTTTTCTGAGCCTTCCGCAGTCACGCCAACCCCTATTTTGCCAGCCTCATCACTCGTCTTTACACCGACAGACGCTGCGACCGAAACTCAGACAGCAACACCTGTCATCAAATTCCAATCAGAAGCAGATATAAATATCACGCCCTACCCGGGCAAATTAAGCGAAGGGATAATGATCTTATCCATAAAAGATGCCGGTTATTACCATCTCTTCGCTTACCAACCCGAAAGTTTGCCGCTAACTCGTCTTACCGGAGGAAACTGGGATGATATCCAGCCCGCTATCAGCCCGGATGGGAAATACATTGCTTACAGCAGTAAGAAAAATGGTTATTGGGACCTTTATCGCCTGGAACTTGCCAGCGGCAATATCACCCAACTGACCAACACACCCGAATACGACGGCGCGCCGAGCTGGTCGCCGGATGGTCTCTGGATTGTCTATGAAACCTACAATGAAGACAATCTGGATTTATCAATCCTATCCATGAATCCAGAGCAGAATGTTGTCGTTCCGTTGACAAACGATTCGGCGGCGGAATTTTCACCCGCCTGGTCGCCCAACGGGCGTCAAATTGCATTCGTCTCAAATCGCAGCGGTGAAACCGAAATCTGGATTGCTGATCTCGATCAGGTCAGCAATCGCTTTTTTAATTTGAGCCAAAGTCCTTCCGCTGCGGAAGATCACCCCTCATGGTCAACCGATGGCAACTATCTCACATGGACATCCACTTCCGCTGGTTTATCCAGGATTAAAAATCTGGATGTGCGCCGGGCAGCCGAACCCGCCATTTCAATCGGAAATGGAGAAACGCCTGTTTGGAATCCTGCCAGCAATCTTATTGCTGCGTACATCAATGATCCCAACGCCTCATATTTGACTGTATATGATCCCACCTCGAAATTGCTCATTCTCCCTCCGCAGCTACTACCCGGCCCGCTCAATGGATTTGATTGGGAAAACATCACCTTGCCTGACCCGCTGCCCGACGCGCTCAATGTTCAAAGACAACTAACTCCCCGACCGCTCTGGGCTGCGCAAATTACGCTGTTGCCTGATAATTCTCAACAACGGGTTAATCTCATCGAATTGGAACAAATCCAGGCTCCTCGCCCCATGCTGCAGGATAAAGTCGATGAGTCATTCCAATCCCTGCGCGCCCGGGTGATAAAAGAAACCGGGTGGGATTTTCTGGACACCCTGGAAAACGCCTTTGTTCCATTAACTGCGCCGCTGGCTCCCAGCATGGGCGACGACTGGCTTTATACCGGACGCGCCATCGCAATCAATACAATCCCGATGAGCGCTGGATGGATGGCCGTCATTCGTGAGGATCATGGCGCGGATGTTTACTGGCGCGTTTATATCCGCGCCCGCTATCAGGATGGTTCTCAGGGCGCTCCATTGAAACAACCGCCGTGGGATTTCAACGCCCGTTATTCCGGAAAACCGCAAATCTATGAAGAAGGTGGGGCGTTGAGCAGCGAAATCCCCGCCGGGTATTGGGTCGATTTTACTGACCTGGCTGCCAGTTTTGGTTGGGAGCGTTTACCGGCTCTGCTTAACTGGCGAACCTTCTTTGACGCTGCCCGGCTAAACGAATTTGTCTTAAGCGGAGGTTTGGATTGGCAATCCGCCATGCTGGAAATATACCCGCCTGAAATTTTTATTACCCCTACAGCCATTATTCCGCCAACTCGGACGCCAACGCCGACCAACACCCCGCAATATTTCAACACAGCAACTCCCACCAGCCTGCCGCCGGGCGCGCCAACATTTACCCCAAACCCGTTGACCCCTACCGTAACCGGATCGCCAATTCCGCCCACGTCCACCCCTCTCCCTCCTGCAACAATGACGCAGATTCCAATAGATGGGACGAATACATCACCTGAATCCGATGCTCCGGAAACGCCCATAACTCCTGGCGCCGCCCCATGAAGAACTCACTGCATTTCTCACCATGGGTAATCGCCTGTGTGTTGTTTCTGGCGTCAATCAATTTGACCGCCTGCGATCTTCCACGAGTATTAACCATCCTTAATCAAACGCCCTCTTCTGAAGAACAGATAACGCCTCAATCAACGACAAGCATGGTTGATATCTCAATGGGTGACCTGACGCCAACTGCTCCGCGATTGGTGCAGGAAACGCCTGCACCTGATTCAAACAACCTATTACCCTCCGAAGAAGAGATCCAGCCGGCCAATGTCTCCACTTCTGAGGCAGATTCTTTGCACTTCATCTTTCCAACACCCAGACCAGCCCCCGTTTCGGCCTGGCGTCCACCTCTCTATTCTACGCCTTGGGCGCTCACCCCTTATGATCATTTTTATTTCACCCGCCCGATAGCCGCCGATCGTATTAATTGGCCCCTGGCCGATTACCGCTACGGCGCCCTGTTTCCTGGAACTGAAATCATCCACACCGGCATTGATATCGACGCCCCGACCGGCACTGCGGTTTTGGCTGCCGCGCCAGGAAAAGTGGTTTGGTCGGGCTACGGTCTCTTAAAATTCACCAAAGATGTTCTCGATCCTTATGGACTGGCCGTCGCCATCGAGCACGATTTTGGTCACCAGGGTAATCGGCTTTATACAGTTTACGCTCACATGAAGGACATATTTGTTATCAATAACCAGAGGGTTGAAACAGGAACGGTGCTTGGGCTGGTAGGATCGACAGGCAATACAACGGGGCCTCATTTACACTTTGAGGTCCGCTATGGCGAAAACAGTTACTATGCCACCCGCAACCCCGAGCTATGGCTTGCGCCGCCCCAGGGCTGGGGCGTTTTGACCGGCCGGCTCATGAAACTCGATGGCTCCCTCCTCCGCCAGAAAGAAGTCGTCGTCCACAATATTGATAAAAGCCAGGTTTGGTACGCCGCAACTTACAGCCCATTGACTGTAAAAAGCGACCCCTATTACCGCGAAAACATGGTACTCAGCGACCTTCCAGCCGGAAAATATACGGTTGAAATCTCATACGAGAACCAGATAATCAGTCAGGAAGTGGACATCCTGCCGGGCATGGTAACTCACTTTACATATTACGAAGGTAATCCGATCTCGGTTGGTCGTCCACCTACACCATCCCCCGATTCTTTTTTGACTCCTCAAGCAAATCCTTGACGAATAGAACAATTGTACTATAATATAAATATATTAGAGCATAAGGAGTGTATTCCATGGCAAAAAAATCAAGTCCTCCCATAATGCCCCCCAGCCAGCCAGCCCCTGGTATGGATGATGCGCGCCGGGCAGTTTTAGATCGGGCGCTTGGCGAAATCGTCAAGCGGTATGGCGAAGGCGCCATCATGCGGATGGGTGAAGCGCACCAGATGAACATCGAATCCATTCCAACCGGCTCGCTTGCCCTGGATATTGCTTTAGGAATCGGCGGCATACCGCTCGGCCGCATTACCGAAATCTATGGGCCAGAGTCTTCCGGTAAAACTACGCTCTGCCAGCACATCGTCGCTGAGGCGCAGAAATTGGGCGGCACCTGTGCTTACGTCGACATGGAACATGCTCTAGATCCCGTTTACGCCGCCCGTTGCGGTGTGCAGGTTGACAATCTTCTGATCTCGCAGCCCGATATGGGTGAGCAGGCGCTGGAAATCGTTGAAACCCTGGTGCGATCGGGCGCAATTGATGTTGTTGTCATTGATTCAGTCGCCGCTTTGGTCCCCAGGGCCGAAATCGAGGGTGATATGGGTGACGCCAGCATGGGTATGCAGGCGCGTCTGATGTCACAGGCGTTGCGTAAACTTTCAGGCGCCATCAACCAGACAAAAACCTGCGTCATCTTCACCAACCAGTTACGCCAGAAAATTGGCGTTATGTTTGGAAGCCCTGAAACCACCCCCGGCGGCATGGCCTTAAAATTCTACGCCTCTGTCCGATTGGATACACGCCGCATCCAATCGATCAAAGTTGGCGCCGAAATCATTGGCAACCGGGTTCGCGTTCGGGTTGTCAAAAATAAAGTAGCGCCTCCATTCCGCACCGCCGAATTTGATATCATGTATAACGAAGGCATCTCCAAGGTGGGTGATATCATAGACCTTGCAACCCAGTTGGAAATCATCCAAAAACGCGGCGCTTTCTTCTCGTATGGCGATATTCGCCTGGGTCAGGGACGTGAGAACGCCAAAGAATTTTTGCGCCAGAATCCTGATCTCTCCAACGAAATCGAAACAGCCATTCGTCAGCAAGCCATGGGCGGTAATTTACCCATCTCCTTTAGCGCCAGCGAAGGAGAAGATATCGGAGAAGATGAAGTATAAGGATTTCAATGCAGCAAATTAAAAGCTGTAAATGGATCATCTTCTGGGTTTGTTGCTGTCTGACAGGCTTGAGCGCCTGTTCAGGCGCATCAAATTCAGAAGATCACCTTCTTATATCCAGCCCCTTTATCCCACCCACTGCCGCAGAACCGGAAAGCACGAGAGCAATATCAACGCCCGCGCCAGTAACATCCGCAGTGCAGATAAATAATCCTTGCAGCGATTATCTAAGCTACCTGGAAGATTTAACCATCCCCGATAAAACAAAAATCCTCCCCGGCGCACAGCTCGATAAACGCTGGAAAGTGCGCAACAGCGGGACCTGCAACTGGGATAATCGTTATCGCATCCGGTTAATTGCCGGGCCGGATATGGGTGCTAAATCTGAACAGGCTCTCTTTCCTGCTATCGGCGGAAGCGACGCCATCATTCGCATCCTTTTTATCGCGCCTGAAGAGCCCGGAACATACCGCAGCGCCTGGCAAGCCGTCAACCCCGATGGGACGCTATTCGGAGATGTGTTCTATATTGAGGTAGTTGTCGATTCTGGCGAACCTGCCCAGGAACTTACCCCCACACCGTGATAAAATAAATCATCATTACCTGACACGGCAGGACGTATTTGAAAAACCAATCATCGCCCCACAAAAACCTGACCACCCAACAGTGGATCATATTGGGTTTATTTTACATCGTCAATATCGTCTTTCTGTTATTGATCATCTTCTTTATTTTTGTACGCAATGATGCATTCATTACAAATTTATTTACACAAGGTGATTTTACTTCTGCACTGGCCTATCAGCCTCTGACCAGCCCCACTGTCGCTGCCGCTATTTTACCGACCAGTCCGGCTCTCCAAACAGTTGTTGCCCCAACTGACACCGAAACGCCCACCCTTTCGCCAACGCCAACACAGACCGCTACACCTGCGGCCACATTGCCGCCCACTCTGACGCCAACACCATTTTACCCGGAAGCCTCGTTGATTGAAAATATCGAAGGCCATAAACAGGCCATGAGTCTCGATTGCGAATCCCGTTCAGCCGTTGATTGGGCAGCTTACTTCGGTGTTCAGATCGATGAAATGGAATTCGTCGGGAAAATACCTTATTCAGACAACCCGGAGAAAGGCTTCACCGGCGACATCGACGGCGACTGGGGACACCTGCCGCCCGGTCCTTACGGCGTTCATGCCGGTCCGATCGCTGATGTGCTCAACCAGTATAAATTGAATGCAATTGCCAAAAAAGGTTTGACTTGGGAAAATATTAAAGCAGAAATCAGCGCCGGCCGGCCAGTCATCACCTGGGTGGTCGGTCATGTCAGCGCCGGCACGCCGGTTATTTATACTGCGTCGGATGGGGAAAAGGTCATTGTAGCTCGAAAAGAACACACTGTCATCGTCATTGGTTACGCGCCGGATGAAGTCTATATATTGGATGGAGAAAAACGCTATACCCGAGAACTGACCACGTTTTTGAATTCGTGGTCAGTTCTGGGAAACATGGCAATACTGGCAGCCGAACCGCCAGTATTAGAGTGATCCCTCTATTTATGGGTTAACGGGTGGATAAAAACGCACTTTCCAGTAACCGGATCCGGGCGCTGGATTGCTGGGATTGGACTCGCTGATCTCCCAAATTTCAGCCGTAGTGTCAACGATCTCTACCCACGTGTTACCCGGTTTGAAGGGGAATGGATTACCCTCGGCATCGATAAAGCGAATCGGGCGCATCTTCCCAGTCTTTTTCTCATACTCCTCTGATATAGTCGTCCAATAAATCTCGTACATCTTCCCATCTCTAAAGAAATACGCCGGGAAGCGCTTGATATATTTCAGCTTGATATCGATCAAAGTACCGGCGCTGTTCAAGGACTCATGCACCGCCTTCAATACAATGACATTATCAAAAGCAAGTTGTTTTCCATTCAACCGGTCAGTCGCCGGTACAAACTTGCCCTGGTAATCTGCCTCATCCTGGTATCGCAGATAGGCGCCGCTTGTCGGATCATATTTCCACAAAATCTGCGCATTGATACTGTAAAATACCCATAACTTATCAGCTTTCGTTCCACCCGCGGGTAACGTTTCCGCGAATTGATTGCCCTGAAAAGAAGCATCAGCGATATTAGAGCCTCTCGATTGAGCTTCGGCAATATCCTGAAGATCGGTCACCTTGAGCATGTTTCCGTTAATGTTACCCGGATCGTCGCCGAATACATTTTGAGAGCTGCCAATCTCCTCCGCCACTTCCGGTGAAGCCCCGGCCCCAATCAGAAAGCCATTATAGAGCTTGGAAAGATTATCGAATGGCAACCGCTTGGAACGAATCGGCCCAATCTCCGGCGCTTCGGCAAGAGACATCTGATCGATGGATTGATCGCCCGATTGGCTTTCAGATTGGCCGCCGGGTTGCTCGCCAATTCCAGGTTGAGATTTCAGATTCTTCACAGCCTCCTTCGGGTAATCGCCATAAAATAGCGCCAAAAAACGCGTCATACCTTCGCCGATGGTTATTTCAAAAACAAACGGGCAGTAAGATAATCCCGCCTGCGGTCGTGCGGTGATCGGAAAATTTGTCACCGATACCAGCACAGGAGAAAGAGCCAGTAAAGATGGGTCAGACACAGGCAACCCGGTAAGTGGATTGACATTTTTAGGGTAATTTGATGGCCCTACCACAATTGGGGTAGCTGTCGGCGTGTTGGTAGGCGGTATGGTCGCTGTGGGTTCAGGCGCAAGAGTCGATGTAGCAGTTTCGGTTGGATCAACAATAACCTCTTCTTCCTGACCTTCATTTTGCGCATCATTCGCCTTCGCCGCTGGAGCCTTGACTCCACCCACAGAAGATATGGAACTACAAGCCAAAGTAATCAATACCAGTACCGATAACAAAAACATAAAACGTTTCATCATCAATCTCCAACAACCTCTGACACAACTAATTATGAAAACGGCGAAAGGACAAAATATGCCCGCGCCCTGTTCTGACTCTAGCATATCTGAACGCCAAAATCAAGTCTAATTTAACAACCGTATAGTATCTGTAATGTCCTATTCAAATTTCAACAATCGAATCACATCTTCCACCACTGCGCTGAACATTTCCTGCATGATGCCGTCATCCACAAAATATCGTCCGCCTTCCACCCCGTCCCCCCATTGCTCACGCGTCTGAACGGCATTCTGTATGCCCTCTGTTTGAACAAACGCTTTTTCTTCCACTGGCAATCCACAAACCTTGGTAAATGAGAACGCCTCCAACCAGTTGGCATGGGCTGGCTTCAGGTTATATTTTCGGGCGATAACCTTGACAACCTCGGCCTCCCACCAGGAATACCAGATCAGCTTTAGCTCAGGAAGTTCGTTGGCAAGCTCGGTCAGATGCGTACAAACAGCATTATTCCCCCCGTGACCGTTGAGAATGAATATTCTCCGGAATCCATGAGCATAGGCGGCGCGGAGGATATCTTCCACCATCAGCAAAAAGGTCGAGACCCTAATGCTTAACGTTCCCGGATAACTCATAAAGCCCGGTGAAACGCCAAAATTCAATGGCGGGGCGATCAACACTCCCGTTTGTTTACTGACAGAATCAGCCAGCGCCATCGGGATGCGAATATCTGTCATCAAACTCAGATAACCGTGTTGCTCGCAGGCGCCCAAAACAAGGATAAGACGATTCTCCCTGGCAAGATAATTTTCAACGTCGTTCCAGTTTAATTCTTCAATGCGCATTTACATTACCTCTTTTTGCAGATTATAGTTTTTTGTTTAGAATATCCCGCCAATCCGGCCAGCAGCATGGGCGCCAGAATGGCAGAGCCGCAGCCAGAAAACGGAAATTTTGTATTTTTACCTTGCTTCGCAGGTTCAACCTGCGGCGTTGCTGTAACCGGTAAAACGGTTGGCTGAGCCGTCAATTCCTGAACAGGCGTTGGGGTCGGAACAACTGTTTCAACAGTGGTCTCCTCCAGCGCGGGCGGAGTCCAATCCGGCGGCGGCCCGATCGGCGTTGGGGGTAAAGCCGTCAGAATAAGATAATCATATTTCCCATCCTCACCGGCAATAGCCTCTGGATGCTGCCCACTGATCATGTTGATCAGTTCGAGCGCCTGTTCATTTTTAGAGTCAAGGCTTAGCGCAGTTTGTAATTCCTGGACAATTTTCTGCAACAACGGATAATTATATTGACCCTGTTCTGAAGTAATATATTCCGACCACATCAACTCCGCATAACCGGCATGCCATCTCGCCACATCAGGCGTCAGGGTTATTGCCTGAATATACGCGTTGATCGACTTTCCATAAATTGTCCGGCCAGCCGGATCATCCCTCTGGTATCCTTTGGGGTAAAGCAAAATATATTTATACGCTTTGGCTAATTCTCCCCAGGTATAACCATTTTTTGGATTCTCCTGAACATTCCTCAATAGTGAAAGTATAAGCTGCCAGGCGTTGGGTACGACAATTGAAGCCCTGATGTTGCTCTCGTGAGTCGGTTCAAGGTTTTCAAAATGCCAGCGAATTTCATTTCCAACCAGTTGCCCCATGGCTGTGGTTTGCGGATACCCGGTATTCAACACATTTTCCGGAGTAACGTCATAAGGCAGCCGAACAATGATATCTGCTTTCCCAATAGCATCTTTCCAACCGGCTCCAGTTTCCAGAATATAGGTAAATGTCGCGAACGGCATATAACCGGACGGCTCCTGATAATAGATAACATCCACCATTACATCTTTCCCGGGTGGAAAAATCACATCAAAAGCCGCCCAGGTTACAGGCGGGTCTTCTTCATTGTTTGGGTTGGGTGTTTCGATTTTTTGTGTTCTGACAGGTTTCCCATCTACTTTTACAGATAAATTTTGAATCTCCGGAAAGTTAAAATAACCATCCCCCATACCGCTTGGATCTCTGAGCGGAAAACGCGCCTGCATCGTCTCTTCAACGCTGCCCTGGTTACGCATGGTAAAGCTGGCCGTTACTTTCGCATTGCACACATCGCTGACCAGATACGGTTGCGGTTTGGGCTGGATGCTTCGTACATCAATGATGACCGTTTCGGCGATCATTTGAACCTGGGTTTGTTCTGCGCCCGGAGCCAGATTGCTACCCGCCGGCGGTTCGGGCGGCGCCATATCGGCGTGCGCTGAAGGTATATTGTCAAACAACAGGATACTTAAACAAATAACAACAGCCGATAAAGAAATCCATATCGTCCGAAACATTTCTCCTCCTGATTGAATTGATAAAGGCGACACAACTACTACCTGATAACTTCTCTCCAAAGATATTATAGCTTAAAGCGATTGGGGACGGCATTTAGCCATCCCCAACGTCTCTCCTCATCAGGTAATGTTTATCAGAAAGGAATTCAGACGACAATATTCACCAACCGACCGGCGACGTAAATAACCTGCCGCGGCGTTTTACCCTCCAGATTCCTTTTGACGGCTTCACTCGCCAGGGCGGTTGCCTTTGCATCAGCTTCGTTGATGTCCGCCGGAACAACAATGCGGTCGCGCACCTTGCCATTGACCTGTACGACCAGGGTAATCTCATCCACTGCAGCAGCTTCTTCATCCACCTTTGGCCAGGCTTGTTGATGAATCGAATAAGGCTTGCCGATATATGCCCATAATTCTTCAGCGATATGGGGCGCCACTGGCGCCAGCATGCGCAGATAAATATCACAAACCTCATCCCAGACCGGCCCATTGCCAACTTGCGGTCGCAGGCGCGCCATTTCGTTTAGCAATTCCATCAATGCTGAAACAATCGTATTGAATTGGAAGATTTCAAAATCACGCGTGACTGAACGCAACGTTTGGTGCAATTTGCGGCGCAGCGCCCGCACTGCTGCCGGATCAGATGAACGATTATTCGTCGGTTCGGTAATCAGCGTCCATAGACGGCGCAGCCAGCGGGCTGTCCCTTCAATTCCGGTCGATGACCAGGGCCCGCCCAGATCCCAACGGGCAAAGAACATCAGGTACGCCCGAACCGTATCTGCTCCATAGGCCTTCACCAATGCATCCGGTGAGACAACATTGCCGCGACTTTTCGACATCTTCTCGGAATCTTCGCCAAGCACCATTCCCTGGTTGCGCATTTGCAGCATGGGCTCCGGCCCTTTGGTGATTCCCATATCCCGGCAGGCTTTATGGAAAAAGCGCGTATAGATCAGGTGCATGGTGGCATGTTCGATGCCGCCGGTATAGGTATCCACCGGCATCCAGTAATCGTACTCTTTGGGATCAAATGGACCTTTATCGTAATGCGGGCTCAAATAACGCAAGTGATACCACGATGAACACATGAAGGTATCCATCGTATCAGTCTCGCGCTCGGCCGGCGAGCCACAGACTGGGCAGACCGTTTTCTTCCAGGTAGGGTGAAGTTTAAGCGGGCTTTCACCGGTCGGTTTCCATTCCACATCGTCAGGCAATAAAACGGGCAACTGGTCATCCGGCACAGGTATCACGCCGCATTTCGGACAGTAAACCATTGGGATAGGTGCACCCCAGTAGCGCTGGCGTGAAATCAGCCAATCGCGCAGTTTATAGTTGACCGCCCGCTTGCCGGTCCCTTTCTCTTCAAGGAATTTAATAATCCGTTCAAAAGCCTGATCACCCGGCGTATCGGTCAGCGGCCCGGAATTCACCATCCGCCCTGTCGCCGGGATAGCGACTTCCATTTCCTCCGGTTTAATCGGCGCCATATCCTCAGGCTGGATGACCACTCGAATTTCCAGGCCAAACTTACGTGCAAACTCGAAATCGCGCTGGTCGTGCGCCGGAACGGCCATAATGGCTCCGGTTCCGTAGGTCATCAGTACATAATCGGCGATCCATATCGGAATTCGTTCATCATTGACCGGGTTGATTGCATACCCTCCCGTAAATACACCGGTCTTCTCCTTATCTGTTGCCTCGCGTTGAATATCGGACTGGCGCTTTGCCTGATCGACATAAGCAGTCACCATCGCTTTTTGAGCCGGCGTGGTAATCTTTTCCACAAGAGGGTGCTCGGGCGCCAGAACCATAAAAGTCGCCCCCCACAGGGTATCGGGGCGGGTGGTAAATACTTCCAATGGGTCGCCCTGTTCGGTGCGAAAGACGACCGAAGCCCCTTCCGACCGTCCAATCCAGTTGATCTGTAAAGTGCGCAATCGTTCAGGCCAATCGTTCGCCGAGTAATCCAGCATCTCATCAGCATATTTTGTTGTCCTGAAGAACCACTGTTCCAATTCTTTCTTAATTACCGGAGTGTTGCAGCGTTCACAATGCCGGTCGTCGCCCCAGACCTGTTCACGCGCCAGGGTTGTATTGCAATTCGGGCACCAATCAACCGGGGAACGTTTGCGGTACGCCAATCCGGCTTTGAATAATTGTATAAAGAACCACTGCGTCCAGCGGTAATATTCCGGATCCGATGAAACTGCCTCACGCCGCCAGTCAAACATCGCGCCCATGCTGCGCAACTGCTTACGCATGTTATCGATATTGGCGTATGTCCATTTTTTAGGGTGAATATTGCGTTTGATCGCTGCATTTTCAGCCGGCAGGCCAAAAGCGTCAAAACCAATCGGGAAGAGAACGTTGTAACCACGCATTCGCATGAACCGGGCGCGTGCATCGGAGGGCGCCATGGCATACCAGTGCCCGATGTGAAGGTCACCTGAAGGGTAAGGCAGCATCGTCAACGCGTAGAACTTCGGGCGATTCGGATCGATATCCGAATGATAGAGACCGTCACTCTCCCAGCGCGCCTGCCACTTAATTTCGATATCCGCCGGGTTGTAGAATGGAACGGGTGTTTGATTCATGAAAACCTCCAACAACCAATTTATTGATAAAAACAAAAAACCTCCATCCCGCATCAGGGACGAAGGTTACTCCGTGGTACCACCCTGCTTGTCCTCACAAGTTTGTTGATCAAACCATCAGACCGCTCTGGATCGCTTTAACGGGCGAAACCCGCCGTTGGCTAATCTGTTTGATTACTTTTCACCAACGAGGTCTGCTCTCTCATGAGAGCGACAGACGAGTTCAGCCGATTGCGTTCTGCGGACGCATTGCCGGGCTTACACCGTCCCCGGCTCGCTGACAGATGGCTTACTACTCCTGCCATGACCTTATAAAAACAAAGTGGACCCAGAGGGATTCGAACCCTCGGCCTTCTCAATGCCATTGAGACGCGCTCCCAACTGCGCTATGGGCCCTCAATTCGTTTGGTATTTTACCACCATTTTCTATTTTGACCAGATCCAATTTTCGGTTCTGTCGTGTGGACCTGGAGGGATTCGAACCCTCGGCCTCTTCAGTGCGATTGAAGCGCGCTCCCAACTGCGCTACAGGCCCTCGTTCAGAATGGCTACATTGTACCTGAGTGAACATACCCTGTCAAGGTGACCGCGTTTATTTAAATTTGGCGCAAGTGCTCTTGTAATCATCTATTATTGAAAGATTAAGTATCCGATAACCAACCGTAATATAATTCACCACTGGCTATTCGATAGCGTAACAGTTACGAAAATAATAACCGACAATACATCACAGGAGATACTCATGCCAATTTCCACGCGGGATCTAATCCTTGATGCGCTGACAAATGACTGGAGCACTTTTGTCGACCATTTTCAAAATCTTTCTCCTGAGGAACAGACTATCTATCTGAATCGGCAGGGTTACATTCGTTTTGCCGACCTGCTCGCTCATCTGATCGCCTGGTGGGAAGAATGCAGCATAGCCATACCCAAAATGTTGGATGAGCCGACTTTCCAATCACCAACCTATGACGTGAATGCCTTCAACGCCAAGGCAGTGAAAAGATTCAGCGCCCTTGATGAAAAAACCGTCACCCGATCTTTCGAGTTGATGCGCCAAACCCTCTCAGACCTGGTCAGCAACCTGCCGGATGCAGCTTTCCAGAGAGAGGATATCTGCCGCCGCCTCTACATCGAGATCATCGGCCACCTAAAGGAACATCAGTAGCGCCTACGGCATTTCCAACCCGTGATTTTCGAGAAGAGTCTTATCTTTCAATAGCTCGGCTGTTGCTCCATCCGCTGCCACCCGTCCCTGGTCGATGATCACCATGCGCGGGGCCAAATCTCTCACCAGAAGCAAATCATGTGTGGCGATAATCATCGTTTGCGGCAATTCCTTTAGCAAATTGATCAGATTGCGGCGGGCGCGTGGATCCAGCCCGGCTGAAGGCTCATCTAACACAAGGATCTTTGGCTCCATCGAAAGGACTGTGGCAATCGCAATCCGCTTCTTTTCCCCCACACTGAGATGATGCGAAACGCGGTTGACGTAATTTTCCATATGCACGGCTTCCAAGGCAGCGTCAACTCGTTGGCGCACTTCACTTTCGGTCAGACCCTGGTAGATCGGCCCAAACGCCACGTCATCGAACACCGTCGGGCAAAAAAGCTGATCATCCGGTGATTGAAAAACCAGCCCGACCAGCGCTCTGATTCGCCCCAGGTTATCAGGCAACACCTCCAGTCCGCACACCTTGATCTCACCCTGTCCGCGTAAGATGCCGTTAAAGTGCAAGAGCAGAGTAGATTTTCCAGCGCCATTTGGGCCGACCAGGGCTACTTTTTCACCTTCGCCCACGCGAAGGTCGATCTCCTGTAAAGCCGGATTCCCATCCGGGTAGGCGAACGAAAGACAATTGACCTCAACGATATTCATCATGATCTTCAACCAAGCAATAATCCAAAAACGAGCAAAAAGAGGAATACAAATAGCCCTGCGCCCAGGATCAGCCAGCTAACAGCCGTGAGTGGATGGTGAGTCAATTCCCTGGCCTCGCCATCATAACCGCGCGAAATCATCGCATGATAAATGCGATCGCTCCGTTCCAGCGAACGAAGAAAAAGGCTTCCGGCCATACCGCCCGTCACCCGCGCCCGCCAGAAAATCGTCCCACCGCTGCGAACGCCATCCCGAAACGCCTCGCCGCTGCGCGCCTGCCGCGCCCGCATCAAACGCAGCGCCTCATCTGCAATTACGAATAAATACCGCCACATTAAACCAATAATTGCCGCCAGCAAGCGCGGCGTTTTAAAAGCGCGCAACGCAGCCAGCAAATCCGGAAACTGGGTTGTCGAAGCCAATATTACCGCTGCCTGCACTGAAAGCCACGATTTTAATCCGATGCTCAACATCCGCTCCAGTCCACTCCCAGAAACGATTAACAGCATTTCGTCAACCCGAAAAGTTACAATGGGCTGTCCGCTGACAGTAAATGGAAGCGGCAAAACCGCCAGGAGAAAAGGTGAAGCCAGTAAGATACTTCGCTTGAGAACATAACCCACGCCAAGCCTCGATAAGAGGGCAACCGAAATATCGATTGCCAATAACAAAATATAGATTGCCCACACCCCCGCCGGCAACAGAGCGCAGGTGAGGATAAAAGCCAACGTCAAGCCCAGTTTAACCCGAGCGTCCAGGTGATGAATCAAACTATCGTGATAGCGATATGGATCAAGAAAATGGATGTGCATAGAAAGCTAAACGCCTTTACAATCCTTTCCTTCAACTTGTTTAATCTCCTGACACATCTGGCACAGACCAAACAATGCCAAATGCTCCATGGCAACAGTAAAACCAAACTCGCGTCCGATTTCGTCAAAAAATACGCGGGCTGTTTCGTGGCTCAAGTTCAATACCACCCCACATTTTTGACAAATCAGGTGATGATGAGGGGTCTTCCCTGCAACTTCATATACGGTACATCCGCAACCAACATCAGCCGCAACAACCAGTTTGAGTTTACAAAAAAGTCCACGGTCCGATAAACCGTCGCCAGATTGATTGTGGGAGCTCTGGCGCAAACTCGTCGATAAATTTCATCGACCGTTGTATGCCCGCCGCCTTCGCAAATAGACTCAAAGATGATCTGCCGCTGGGGAGTGACTCGGAAAGCACGCGCATGGATTAACCGGATATAGTCATAATTCACCTGGGCCATATTGCAAATAATTGTAACTAATATAAATTGCAAATACAAGAAATTTACCAATCAACAACTGCCAACGCCTCATTTATTTCAGGAAACCCTTATTCGACTATAAATTAATCAGAGAATCGATTTTTACTGAACTTTCAGCCGTAAGTATGCAATTGTTCGCGATAAAGAATCATCTGATTCACTGTTTCCCCACTCCTAACCTTAACCGCTTTCCCATAACGTCGGCGAGTTATGGCGCGATTACCACACGATTCCATCAACCACCAGCGCCGGCTGTGATTTCGAGCTTATATTCAAAAAAAAAACCAGCAGCGCTCGCGGCCCTCTTGAATCACTGCCCAACCTGTTTGAGCTAAGCCGAAGCTAATAAATCAGCAGACAAGTGGGCCGCTCACCAGATCGTCTATCCAGTGAGATCAATTAACTGTCCCATCGCTATTTGAATTCATATCCCGTATTATCAATCACCCTATGAGAACCTGCTATACAGGAAACCTGAAAATTGAGGGAATATCAACAACAACTCACCCCGGCTCTCAAGGTTAATCTCGCATCAAAAGTTTACTTTTACCTTGACAATATATTTCGATACATATATAATCATTTCTATATACATCGTATTATTTTCATAAAGGTAAATATGTCAGATCAAACACTTTCAATAGAATTATTAGACTTATTTAAAGCATTAGCAGATGCCAACCGCCTCAAAATCATCGGATTATTGGCGCAACAATCCTATTCGGTTGAGCAAATTGCAGAATTGCTCCACCTCGGCGTTTCAACCACATCACATCACCTATCCAAACTGGCCAAAGTGGGGCTGGTATCCGCACGGGCTGACGGGCATTACTATATCTATTCGCTAAAAACGGATGTCCTCAAGTCAATGGCGCAGCGATTATTGAGTGAAGAAAATCTACCCAAACTATCAGGGGACGTCGATCGAGACGCCTATGATCGAAAAGTTTTGGAAACATTCACGGACCAAGATGGAAGAATAACAGCCTTCCCCGCGCAAGAAAAGAAATTTCTCGTTCTGCTGAAATACGTGGTCGAAGTCTTTGAATATGATAAACGTTACTCCGAAAAACAGGTAAATGAAATTCTCTCACGTTTCAGCGAAGATACCGCTTTACTGCGGCGCAGCCTGGTAGAGTATCACTTTATGGCGCGTGAGGGTGGAGGCGGCGAATATTGGCGCTTGAATAAAGAAGAATAGCTTTTAAATAGACTTCCAGAATAACCATTCGGAAGTCTATTTATTTAACGCCAATATGGGATAACCCATAAATTATAAATTTATGTTGTGTTGCGAAGAAACGGGACGACTGACATCGTACCCGCAGGGTAAGCGATCCCTTTCAAGGGATAAGAGAGACTTGCTTCGCCCTCAAAGAGGGCTTGCAGCGACAAAAAACAGACAATTTTTCCTGGTCCCGAATTCACATTATTTATGAGAAAACCTCTTGACAATCAATCTTAAACACTATATAATGTAAGCGCTTACAGTAAACGCTTACATTTGCGCCTGTTTTTTCATTGCATCAAAAAAATTTAAGCCTCTTTCAAATCTCCAGATTCTCGCTGGAATATCGCGATAAATCCTGGTCAGGATGGATATTTCACTCCTCGTTAAATCGTGAGTAAACAGGCGCATCTGTTTGATCAGAAATACAAAGGAGTTCCCAATATGTCCGAAACAAAATCCTTCGCTCGCTCCAATATCGATGATGTTGCACAAATGGCGGGTGTTTCCACAGCAACCGTAAGCCGGGTAATCAACCACACAGGACCTGTTGCCGAAGAAACGGCCAGGCGAGTCATGAAAGCCATACAGGCTCTTGATTACACGCCGCATGCTGCCGCTCGCGGTCTGGCCAGTAACCGGACAAATATAATTGGCTTGCTGCTGCCAGAAATCGGTTCGGCCTATTTCACCCCCATGCTGCGCGGTATCGAACAAGGTATTCGCGAAGGAGGATACGATCTGATGGTCTACTCTACCGGTGGAGGTGCAAAAAACGGTCATCGAGTCAGTCGTCCACTTGCCGAGCATAACACCGACGGCCTCCTGATTTTCACCAACATCATGGACAAGCAAGAATTATTTCGCCTCCATAAAATTGGATTCCCGGTCGTCATGCTTCACCACACGCCTCCCGAAGGTTTAGATATTCCCTTTGTGACTTTCGAAAACAAAGCAGGGGCGCGAAGTTTGATTGATCACCTCATCGAGGTTCATGGACGCCGACGAATCGCTTTCCTTCGGGCCGAAGAAGGCAACGAAGACTCTTTCTGGAGAGAAAAAGGATATCGAGAATCGCTTAACGCTCATGGAATTTCTGTTGATGAAGAATTATTCGGATATAGCAACTTCAATCAGGAACAGGCTGAAAAACAAGTGACAGAATGGTTGAAAGCAGGCTTGCAAATGGATGCAATTTTCTGCGGCGATGACGATGGCGCCAGCGGCGTATTGATGGCGCTGCGCACCTGGGGGAAACGCATTCCCGAAGAAATTTCAGTTGTTGGGTTCGATGATATCGCTTCCTCGCGTTACCTCGTTCCGCCCCTCACAACAGTCCATGCCCCAATTGAAACTGCCGGCTACGAAGCCGCCCATCTGCTAATTCAATTAATTCAAAAAAAGGATACCATCTCGCCAATTTTGTTACCCACTGATTTGGTCATCCGTCAATCGTGTGGCTGCCCATAAACATCATGATTCTTTGCCATAAATCAAGGAGGTGCATCAGAAAAATTTTTGACTTAAATCGTCGTCAGCTTTGATCATACGAAAATATATTGAGAGGATGGAAATGAATAAGAACCCTTGTTGTCTATTACTCTGTCTGTTGGTTGTAATCAGTATGATGTTATCAGCCTGTCAGTCTGTCGCCACACCCACCTCCTCAGAGGCAGAAGCGCCAGCAAAAGAAACTGAGGCGCCGGCTCCCAATTCTGAACCGGTCTATATGACAATCAATGTCGAGCAAGTTTCCACCTGGATGCGCAACTTCAATCCCTTCTCACCAGACGTGCGCTACCCCGCTCATACCGGCATGTACGAACCCTTGATGAACTATAACAAAAACACCGGCGAACTCGTCCCCTGGTTAGCCACCGGATATGCATGGAATGAAGACAACACCATGTTAACCTTTAAAATTCGCCAGGGTGTCAAGTGGTCAGATGGTGAACCTTTTTCGGCAAAGGATGTTCTGTTTACATTCAACCTGCTAAAAAACAACCCGGCGCTTGCTACGACAGCAACCACAATCCTTTCCGATTTCGTTGATTCAGTTTCCACTCCAGATGATTTCACTGTTGAAATCAAATTCAAAAAAGTCTACACTTTAGCGCTTCTACGATTTGGCCAACCAGTACATCGTTCCCGAACATATTTGGAAAGATGTAGAAGATCCTGTCACTTTCACCAATGAGGATCCGGTCGCCACCGGGCCATTCACCGAAGTAACTCGTTTCGAAGATCAAATTTATGTTGTCGAGAAGAATCCCTATTACTGGCAGGAAGGTAAACCCTATTTCCAGGGGTTGCGGTATCCAGCTTATCCAGGTAACGATCAAGCCAATATGGCCCTGGTCAATGGCGAATTGGATTGGGCCGGCAATTTTGTGCCTGATATCGAAAAAACCTACGTTGCCAAAGATCCTGAAAATTTCCACTATTACTTTAGCGGCGGCGATACAATCATGCTATATATCAACCCATCGCTCAAACCGTTTGATAACCCTGATATTCGCAAAGCCGTCAGCATGGGCATCGATCGTAAAATGGTCGTCAATATTGCGATGTATGATTATATTCAGCCATCAGACGCCACCGGGCTATCTGAACAATATCAAACGTGGAAAAACCCCAAGGCTGTCGAAGCAGGTACATGGACAAATTATGATGTTGAAAAAGCTAATGAAATTCTCGATAAGGCCGGCTTGACCAAAGGCAGCGATGGCATCCGCGTCGATGCAGATGGTAAACCGATGAAATATAAACTGATTGCCGTCGCTGGCTGGACAGACTGGGTTTCAGCCTGTCAGATCATTGCCCAAAACATGAAAGATCTGGGCATCGATATCACAGTCGAAACCCCAGAATATAATGCATGGATGGACCAATTGGGTAAAGGTCAACACGAATGGGCAATCAGTTGGAGTTCAGGCGGCCCAACACCTTACAATTTCTACCGCGGGTTGTTAAGCTCACAAACACTGTTGGCTATTGGAGAACCTGCAGACGAGAATTGGAACCGTTATGTCAATCCAGAAGCAGACAAGTTGATGGAAGAATTTGTGAACACATCTGATCCGGCTAAACAGAAGGAAATCATGGATCAGATTCAGATGGCCTTTGTTAACGATGCGCCTGCCCTCCCACTGTTCCCGGGACCCGACTGGTACGAATTCAATACAACCCGTTTCACAGATTGGCCAACAAAAGAAAACGCCTACGCCCCGGGCCCACCTTACAATGCCCCTTATAACTCTTTGAGTCCGTTATTTCTTTTGACAACTGTTAAGCCAAAATAGGTTACCACACAACATATCATAATTCGATCCGTAATACCCTAACCCTATTCTGCATGTATAGGCGGACCTACAATCCGCCTATACAAGATGACCCTGTAATGGGTTTATACCGCACCAGACTTTCGATAGGTTCGATCCATAAAACGGAGTACTCAATTATGAAATATTTGTTGCGGCAAATTGGACTCTACCTGGTCGCATTATGGGCATCGCTGACCCTCAATTTCCTGCTGCCCCGCCTCATGCCGGGCGATCCGGTCACAGCATTATTCGCCCGAATGCGCGGCAGGCTCAATCCGGCTGAAATCGAAGCCATTCGAGCCGCCTACGGATTTTCCAATGCCCCATTAATCGAACAATACTTTGACTATATTTCACACATGCTGAGAGGCGACTTTGGCTTATCAATATCAGCATATCCAATCAAAGTCTCTACCGTTATCTCCACAGCTTTCATGTGGACCATCCTCTTGGGTTTCGTAACCCTTCTGCTCAGCTTCCTGATCGGCACCTTTCTCGGCGTTGTTGTTGCCTGGCGACGCGGCGGTTTTCTGGATTCGATCCTGCCTGGCTTATTTAGCTTTACAGGTTCCTTCCCCTATTTCTTTCTGGCAATGATCGCTTTGTTCCTTCTGGGATTCCAACTCAAATGGTTTCCGATGGCTCATTCATATTCCGATAGTGTCTCACCAGCGTGGTCATGGCCCTTTATCAGCAGCGTCCTCATCCACTTGATTATGCCGGCCGGGACAGTTATTCTGGTTTCAGTTGGCAGCTGGCTGATCGGAATGCGCAGCACCATGGTCAGTGTTTTAGCAGAGGATTACATCGTAATGGCCGAAGCTAAGGGGTTGACCGAGTGGAGGATCATGTTTCAATATGCCATGCGCAACGCCATTCTGCCAAATATTACCCAATTTGGTATGTCAATCGGTTTTATCCTTGGCGGTCAAATATTGACTGAACTCGTATTTTCGTATCCGGGTCTCGGTTTTCAATTGGTTCGTTCGGTCAGTTCACATGATTATCCATTGATGCAAGCCCTTTTCCTGATGATCACCCTTACAGTTCTGGGCGCCAATCTCATTGTGGATTTGCTCTATGTTCGATTGGATCCACGAGTACGGGTTAGTTGATTGAAAGGTGGAATATGACTGACAACGCACAAAAAACCCTGACGGCAATAACCGATGTATCAAAACCC
Source organism: uncultured Anaerolineaceae bacterium (assembly GCA_964503685.1). Lineage (GTDB taxonomy): Bacteria > Chloroflexota > Anaerolineae > Anaerolineales > Anaerolineaceae > CAZDAW01. Next base: position 35,696 of record CAZDAW010000003.1, read on the forward strand.
GTTAAACGTGACAATAAACAATCCGCCCAATTTGAATTTCTCCAGCGTTTCTTTTCACAGGGTAAAGCAATATTCGGCATAATTATCCTGATTATATTTTTTGTTATTGCCTTTTTCGGACCTCTGATCACCCCAGGCGATCCAACGCGCTTCGTAGCTCGCCCAAACCAACCACCGTCACCAGAACACTGGCTGGGTACAAACGGGCAGGGACAGGATGTATTAACCCAACTCGTTCAGGGTACTCGTATATCCATCCTCATCGGTTTCACAGTTGGCTTGTTGATCACGATTATTGGTCTGGCTGTCGGTATGACAGCAGGTTACCTTCACGGCATTGTTGACAATTTACTCAATTTATTTACCAATGTATTTTTGATTATTCCCGCCCTTCCTTTGCTAATTATCATATCCTCTTTCCTCCCACCAGGTACTGCCACCATCATTCTAGTATTAACCCTCACCAATTGGGCCTGGTCGGCCAGGGTATTTCGATCACAGACTCTCTGTTTGTGCGAAAAGGATTTTGTTTCGGCAGCCATCGTCAGTGGAGAAAGTAGAGCGCGGATTATTTTTTCTGAAATCTTACCCAACATGATGTCTTTAGTTGTCTCGACTTTCTTCGGGAACGTCGTTTATGCGATTGCCGCCGATGTCGGCCTGGCGTTTTTGGGATTTGAAGACGTCAACACTGCAAGTTGGGGAACAATGTTGTTCTGGGCGCAGAATAATTCGGCGCTATTACAGGGAGCCTGGTGGACATTTGTTCCACCAGGCCTATGCGTCGCCCTGGTCGCTTTTGCAACTACGATGTTGATTTATGCCGTGGATGAAGTTACCAATCCTCGCCTGCGTTGTGAGAAGGAGATTACCAGTGTTCTCAAAAAGTACAATATTGCCTCAAAACGAGCAACCCCTGTCGTTAAAAATAACGCCATCTAATCAAACCTTATTAGACATCCGCAACCTAAATGTCAAATATTTGACCCTTCGAGGCCCAGTTCATGCGGTGGAAAATGTTTCATTCACCCTCAAATCTGGGGAAGTAGTCGGACTTGCAGGCGAATCGGGAAGCGGTAAATCCACAATTGCCCATGCAATCTTGCGCATCTTGCCTCCGCCAGCTCTAATAACCGGTGGTCAGATACTCTTCAACGACATGGATATCCTGGAAATGAATATAAACGATCTGGAGCAATTTCGCTGGGATTCTATATCAATCGTTTTCCAAAGCGCCATGAATGCTCTGAATCCGGTGATGCGAATACCCCAACAGCTCATAGATGTAATGAAATCGCATAATCTATCCAAAGATGAAGCGAACAAACGCGCTGCCGAATTATTCGATCTGGTGGGCATTGAGGCGCAACGTCTGGATGCTTACCCACACCAACTCTCTGGAGGCATGCGCCAGCGAGTCGTGATCGCGATAGCCCTGGCTTTAAACCCACCGCTACTGGTAATGGATGAACCGACAACAGCGCTGGATGTTGTGGTGCAAAAAGATATTCTGCAGCAAATTGCACAATTAAGAGAAAAACTTGGGTTTTCAATTCTATTCATCACCCACGATCTTTCATTATTGGTTGAATTTGCCACTCGTATTGCGATCATGTATGCAGGGGAAATCATTGAAGAAGCTCCCTCACGAGAACTATTTGAGAAACCATTACACCCTTACACCGTTGGCTTAATGAATTCATTCCCTTCTATTAGCGGAGAAAGGGGGAAATTAACCGGAATTCCCGGCGCTCCCCCTGATCTGGTCGCTCCCCCTTCCGGATGTCGTTTCCATCCACGTTGCCCGAAAGCAACACCTTTGTGCTCCGAAAGCAAACCAATGACCAAAGGAATTACAACCAATCATACCGTCGCCTGCCATCTCTTTGAGTGAATGTTATGAAACCAAATCAAATTTTTTCAATCAATACCACCCCTGATACGGCACAAATACCACTTCTGGATGTTCGCCATCTGACCAAACGCTTTCCAGTCGGCGCGTTTCCTAAAACACGTCACGTTCATGCTGTAGAAGATGTTTCGTTTACCGTCGAACAGGGTCAGGTCATTGCAATCGTCGGCGAGTCAGGAAGCGGAAAAAGCACAACCATCCGTCTTATAGCCCGATTGATACCCGCAACCGGAGGTGAAATAATATTTAAAGGCAATGACGTTCTAAAAATCGAGCCGAAGGAAGCTTCATTGGCTTACAGGCGCAAGGTACAATTGATTTTTCAGGATCCGTTTTCCTCTCTAAATGCCGTCCACACTATCGAACACCACCTTGCCCGTCCGTTAACCATTCATAAGAAAGTAAGCAGTCGCCAAGAAATGCAACAGCGAATATACGATCTCCTGGCGATAGTCGGATTGAATCCGCCTCAGGAAATTGCTCGCCGCTATCCTCACCAGCTATCCGGCGGGCAGCGCCAACGCGTCGCGATTGCGCGTGCTCTGGCGGTTGATCCACAATTGATACTGGCAGATGAACCCATCTCCATGTTAGATGTGTCAATTCGCATTGGCATTTTGAATCTCATGGCTCAACTGAAAGAGCAACAGGGAATCGCGTACGTATATATCACCCATGATCTGGCAAGCGCCCGGTATATCGGGGATAAAATCATGGTTATGTATGCAGGTCATATGGTAGAAGGCGGCGATAGCGAAGAGATAATAAGTAAACCTGCCCACCCTTATACGCAATTGTTGCTATCTGCAGTTCCAGATCCACATGCAGGTTTACGCACCCGTAAAGATATCGGCGCTCGCGGTGAGGCGCCTGTACTGATCGACCCGCCGCCCGGTTGTCCATTTACAACCCGTTGCACAAAGGTAATGGGGATCTGTCGTCAGGTTATGCCAGAATCAAACGACGTTCAGGCCAATCACTGGGTTCGTTGCCATCTGTATAACAACTAATCCAAGGCAGAAGTCAGAATTTGATAAATGTTTTGTAAACCAAAAACTTGTCATCACAAATATTGATGTGTAAAATCAAATTCTTATAATAAATTTTGAAAGGAAGTATCCCTTGAAAATCACAATTATTGGTGGCGGCTCCACCTACACTCCCGAATTAATTAATGGTTTCCTGGCAAAAACCGACCGTATACCGATCACTGAACTTTGGCTGATGGACATTGATAGACAACGTCTGGAAATCGTAGGCGGTTTCGCCAAACGAATGGTGGCAGCAAAAAAGGCGCCGATAAAAATCGTGCTGACAGATAATCAGCAACAGGCGCTCGAAGGAGTCTCCTATGTTATTACGCAGTTACGCGTCGGACAAATGCCCGCTCGACGCGCCGATGAATACTTGGGACAACGGCATGGTTTGATCGGACAGGAGACAACCGGCGTCGGTGGTATGGCAAAGGCTCTGCGAACCGTTCCCGTTATTCTGGATATTGCACATACTATCCAGAAAGTTGCGCCCGGCGCTTTGCTGATCAATTTCACCAACCCTTCAGGGCTGGTAACTGAAGCCCTGAAACGCTACGCGCCTGAAGTAACCAGTGTAGGTTTGTGCAATGCGCCGCTTACGACAAAAATGGTCATCCTTGAACAGCTTGAAGCGGCGCAAGGTGAAAAAATTGACCCTGGCCGCGCCGAACTAAAAGCATTTGGATTGAACCACCTGTCGTGGAATCACGGTTTCACTTTAGACGGAGAAGATATCTGGCCGTGGGTTATGGAAAAATACATAGAAAATAATCGCATCGAAAAAGAATGGGATGAAAATCTTCTCCGTTCCCTGAATATGATCCCCAACTACTATCTGGCTTACTTCTATAATAAACAACACAAGCTGGCCGAGCAAAAAAAATGGCCGCCCTCCCGCGCTGAAGAAGTGATAGAACTCGAAAAAGTGTTGCTAAAACAGTATTCAGACCCCATGTTAACTGAACTACCTCCTGAGTTGATGGAGCGCGGCGGCGCCTATTATTCAACTCTTGCCACACATTTAATTGATTCCCACTATAACGATATCGGTGATACACACATTGTCAACGTCCGTCATGAAAATGCTGTGCCCGGTGTCCCTTCTGATTGGGTGATGGAACTGCCCTGCCGCGTGGACAAACAGGGCTTTCATCCAATTCCTACCGAACCACTTCCCTACGTCTGTAATGGTCTGGTCGCCCAAATCAAATCTTACGAATTGCTGACCATCGAAGCCGCTGTTCATGGCGATCGTAAATCGGCCTACCAGGCGCTTCTGACTCATCCGCTGGGACCTCAAGCTGAAGAGGTAAATACGGTGTTAACAGATATGCTTGAAATCAACAGACCCTATCTTCCCCAATTTTGGAAATAATGGGGAGAAATGATGACGAAGTATTTTCTAGGATTGGATGTCGGAGGGACAAAAACGCATGCGCTTATCGCTACCGAAACAGGTCAGGTGATTGGATTCGGCTATGCCGGCGGAGGTAATCCAGAAGGTATTGGTTACAATCTTCTTAAACGTGTTCTGCTCAAAGCAGCAACAAAAGCCTTCAAACAATCGGGAATCAAACCGGAACAAATCAGTGGAGCTGGTTTTGGAATCGCCGGTTTTGATTGGCCCTCCCAGCGCGCAAATATGCTTCAGGCAATTGGAGCTCTAAATATCCATGCGCCGCTAGAAGTAGTCAACGATGCTTTGGTTGGTTTATTGGCCGGCGCCTCTGATGGTTGGGGAATCGCCGTTGTGGCAGGAACAGGGTGTAACTGTTGGGGGTGGGACAGTCAGCGTAATGTTGGGCGGATGACCGGGGAAGGCATCATGATGGGCGAAGGAGCAGGTGCGGTTGAACTCGTGTTTAAGGCAATACAAGCGATCTCCAGAGCCTGGAGTCTGCGAGGGCCAGAAACTCGCCTTACACAGATATTCACCCAATTAGCCGGGTGCCAGACGGTAGAGGAGTTGCTGGAAGGTTTGACAACCTCACGAATCGAAATCGATGCCTCTGCCGCTCCATTAATTTTTGAAGCCGCTGAAATGGGCGACGAAGTGGCCCGCAATCTGATTATTTCAGCAGGTCAGGAATTAGGGGACCTTGTCAACGGCGTTATCCGCCAGTTAAAATTCCAGGACTTAGAATTTGAGGTCATCAAAACAGGCAGCACATTTAATGGGAGTCCACTCCTGACAGAATCGATGGCAAACGTAATCCATTCACTCGCGCCTAAAGCTATCATCAAACGTCTCGAAGCGCCGCCTGTCACGGGCGGGGTTCTATTGGGCATGGAGGTTGCTGGCGAGGATTTTCGGGCTGTGCGCCCCGCTCTGATTGACTCGACCCGCCGCCTGTTCGAAACGATAGGAACGAACGGACAAATATCAGATTGAATAAACAATCTATTTATCATTACTGAATGAAACCCATTTGCCACCCAATCGCTTTTTCTATACGGACCAACACTCAGCCAAACCTCTAATAATTATTTATTCGGACATAATCCTCGTCATCCAAATAACTAAAAACAACGCCCAATATTTCAAATTTCTATGATCAAAGTATAATTCCCCAAGCCAAAGAAAAGTGACTCGCAATGTCTATCTGTGGTAAAATCTTTGTTTGGTTTGGAATATATCATCCGGTTTATCCGGTGTTATATATACTCATTCAGGAGGTCTCCGAATGGCAGTAAGAATTCACCCCACAGCCGATGTGGCCAGTGACGCAACAATTGGTGAAGGAACCAGCATCTGGCATCAATGCCAGATTCGCTCCAACGCAAAAATCGGACGAAATTGTATTCTGGGGAAAGGGGTTTTTGTCGATTCAGATGTCTGCATTGGCGACAATGTAAAAATTCAAAATTACGTCTCAGTCTATCACGGTGTCACACTCGAAGATGGCGTCTTTGTTGGCCCGCATGTTTGCTTCACAAATGATATGCGTCCTCGGGCAATTAACCCTGATGGCACATTAAAATCTGCCGACGATTGGACCGTCAGCAAAACATTAATTAAACGGGGAGCAGCCCTGGGAGCCAACTCGACCATTCGTTGTGGTATTACCATCGGTGAATGGGCGCTGGTTGGATCTGGCAGCGTACCAACCCACGATGTACCCGATTATGGGATCGTTTATGGAAACCCTGCCCAATTGCATGGTTTTGTCTGCCCCTGTGGTGAAAAGCTAGAAAAACAATCGGCCAAAAACAATATGGTCATCGCCAAATGTTCTGTCTGCGGCCAGACGGTAGAAATTCCAGAAAAGATTTGGAACCAGGCAAAATAATCCATACGGATATTTAGGCGCCAAAGGTAGATAACTTCAGAGATTGGCCTGAAACCAGACAGGATCGTTGGATAACATCATAAGAGGTATGAAAATATGACAACACGTGTGGCCGTTATTGGAGTAGGGTCAATGGGTAAAAACCATGCCCGTGTCTATAATGAGCTTTCAGAGGCAGAACTTGTCGCCGTTGTAGATGCCAACGAAGCGGCAGCATCCAATTTAGGAAAGCAATTCGGCGTAAAAGCTTACACAGATTATCAGGAGATGTTCGCCAAAGAACGTCCCGAAGCAATTTCCATTGCTGTACCTACCGCCTTCCACCGCGACGTGGCTTTGGCTGCTCTAAACGCTGGCATCAATATTCTGGTGGAAAAGCCCATTGCCGCAACACTCGAAGAGGGCCAGGAAATCATTGAAAAGGCGCGCCAGGTAAAACGCGTCTTGATGGTTGGGCACATCGTGCGTTTTAATCCTGCCCTGCAAGTACTAAAAGAAAAACTTCAAGCAGGCGACCTTGGACGCATCTTCCAAATTTTTTGCCGCAGAGCTGGCCCTTTCCCCACTCGCATTCGAGACGTCGGCGTGGTGGTGGATCTGGCGCCCCATGATGTCGATATCATGCGCTTCCTGACTGGTCTCAATCCACTCCGGGTTTATGCAGAGACAGAACAACGGATACATACCGATCATGAAGATATGCTCTTCGGTCTGGTGCGATTTCCTGAAGGAATTACCGGCGCGCTGGAAATCAATTGGTTAACGCCAACCAAACTCCGCGAAGTATTGGTATTAGGAGAACGCGGTCTGTTTCGTGTGGATGATCTGACGCAAGATCTATATTTCTATGAAAATGCACAGGCCAGCAGTGAACTCTGGATGGGATTGAAAAACCTCAAAGGCGTCAGCGAAGGCAGCATGACTCGCTTTGCTTTACAACGATACGAACCTCTCAAGGCTGAAATACAAGCGTTTCTTAAGGCTGTTCGAGGTGAAGCGCCGGCGGCTGTCAGTGGTGAAGATGGATTAGCGGCATTGAAACTTGCCCTGGCGCTGGTCGAATCGGGGCTGTCCCATCAGGTCATTGAGTTTTAGGAATCAGGAGAAATACAAAATATGTGCGGCATCGCTGGTATGATTCAGCTTGACGCTGAAAGAATACCAGACCTGGAAAAACGCCTGGGGGTGATGAACACCGTTCAAAAGCATCGCGGGCCAGATGGGAAAGGCATTTGGCAGCACCATCGCGGTCATGTAGGTCTTGCACACCGGCGGTTGAGCATCATCGACCTGTCACCTACCGGACAGCAACCCATGACGGATCGCGCCGGCAACTGGATCATCCTAAACGGCGAAATCTACAATTATCTTGAACTTCGTGAAGAATTGGGAATTGACAAATTTGTCACGACTTCAGATACCGAAGTAATCTTATTCGCATACCGTAAATGGGGCGCCGATTGTGTCAATCACTTACGAGGAATGTTCGCTTTCGCCCTGTGGGATGAAACGAATGAGACATTATTTTGTGCACGCGACCGTTTTGGCATCAAACCCCTTTATTACACGATCAATCATTCCACCTTTTATTTTGCCTCTGAAGTGAAAACGCTTTTACCTTTCATTGATCGCATTGAGACCGACCTGGAAGGCTTGAAAGATTATCTGACATTCCAATTCTGCCTGGCAGGAAAAACGCTCTTCAAAGGCATTCACGAATTATTGCCTGCCCACATATTGCGAATAACCAACGGCAATATCGAAATTAAACGCTATTGGGAAGTTTATTACAACATTGATTTTGATCATACAGCCCGCTATTTTGAAGAGCAACTAAGATCATTATTGGATGATTCAACGATGATGCATCTGCGGGCAGATGTGCCTCTTGGCGCATATCTTAGCGGCGGACTGGACTCCAGCGTTGTGGCTTCACTGGCAAACCAGCGGGTTGAGGACGAATTTATCGGGTTTACCGGTAAATTCTCTTACAGTCAGGAATATGATGAGAGCCATTACGCCCGTGCGTTAGCAGATTGGTGCGGCTTTAAAACTTATGAGATCGATATAAATGCCAATGACTTCGTTGAGAATATTCGAAAAGTCATTTATCACATGGATTATCCCGCAGCGGGGCCAGGGTCATTTCCACAATTCATGGTATCCAAACTGGCAAGCCAATATCGCAAAGTCGTACTGGGGGGGCAGGGCGGCGACGAGATATTTGGCGGTTACACCCGTTATCTAATTGCCTATTTCGAGCAGTGCATTAAAGCCGCTATAAATGGCACCATGGGTAATGGGAATTTCGTTGTTACTTACGAATCAATCATTCCTAATCTGACTGCACTCAGAAATTATAAACCGCTTCTGCAAGAATTCTGGCGCGAAGGCCTGTTCGAAGAAATGGATCGCCGTTATTATCGTCTGGTTAATCGCGCCCCTCTGCTCAACGACGAAGTAAACTGGCAATTACTGGGCGACTACTCGCCCTTCACAACATTCGAAAGCATCTTTAACAGTAGTAATGTGCGTAAAGAGTCCTATTTCGATCTGATGACCCATTTCGATTTCAAGACCCTTTTACCCGCCTTATTGCAAGTGGAAGACCGTATGAGCATGGCGCACGGATTAGAATCACGCGTCCCTCTGTTGGATCACCCACTGGTCGAATTTGCGGCGACCATCCCCGCTGATATTAAATTTAAAGACGGTACTATGAAACGGGTTTTCAAAGACGCGATGAGCCACGTATTACCCGAAGCTATTACCAATCGGCAGGATAAAATGGGTTTCCCTGTTCCATTGACAGAATGGGTAAACAACGAAATACATGATTTTGTCATAGATATTTTCTCGACTCGCAATGCAGTAAATCGCGAATTGATCAATAATAAATTGGTGGTTGAAAAATTATCCCGTGAATCAAAATTCGGCCGGACGCTCTGGGGTTTACTATGTCTTGAAATCTGGCAGCAAGAATTTCACGACAAAGAAGCCGAATTTAAAAGTCTCTTGAAAAGTTGAGGTAAAAATGAAAGTCATAATCACAGGTGGTTCTGGATTCATAGGTTCCCATGTGGTTGAGCGTTTACTTGCGCGTGGTGATTCTGTCCTGGTCATTGATAATTACGCCACTGGTCGACGCGATAATCTGACCCCCCATCCAGAGCTTAAGATCGTGGAAGGTACAATCGTTGACGCTGATTTGGTCAATCAGTTATTCGATGATTTCAAACCTGATCAGGTTGTTCATGCCGCAGCCTCTTATCGCGATCCCCAGGATTGGGAAGAAGATATCCGCACCAACGCTCTGGGTACTGTCAATATCATCAGGGCTTCCGAAAAAGCAAAAATCCAACGGCTGATCTATTTCCAGACAGCGTTATGCTATGGGCTGCATCCTTTGGAACAACCCATCACCATCCAACATCCCGTCCGCCCAGAAGGCAGCAGTTATGCCTACAGCAAGACCGTGGGAGAGCAATACATTGCCATGAGCAACCTGGATTTCATATCCTTTCGCCTGGCAAATGCGTATGGCCCGCGCAACATCAGCGGCCCATTACCCACCTTCTATCAGCGGTTAACCAGCGGCAAAGGTTGTTTCGTCATGAAAACCCGCCGGGATTTCATCTTCGTCGATGATCTGGTTAATGCCGTAATGAAAGCCCTGGATGGAATGGGAAAACGCGGCTATTATCATATATCCTCCGGCAGTGATTATGCCATTAAAGAGCTTTATGATAATACGGTTGCTGCGTTAGGAATTACACCAGCAGTACCGGTGGAAGTTCGAGAACGCAACCCGGATGATGCTTACACCATCCTTCTCGATCCCTCTCTGACAGAACACGATTTCAATTGGCGGGTTACCACACCTCTCAATGAGGGTATTCGCCGTGCGATTGAATATTATAAAGCATTCGGCATTAATCAGACCTACACCCATTTAAAACCGAACGCCGAATGAAAATGGAAGATTTCACGCAAACCAACATTTTGGTAACAGGCGGGGCTGGTTTCGTAGGCGGCAACCTGGTACGCGCTCTACTCAACTTAAATGCAGCCCAAATTCATATTGTAGATAATCTGTTATCATCTGAACGAGCCAACATCCCGGATGATCCACGGATTATCTTCACTGAAGGTTCGATTGCAGACGACCGCATCCTTGCCAAAATAAATGACGTATATGATTTTGTCTTCCATCTGAGCACTTACCATGGCAATCAAAGTTCAATACACGACCCAATTGCTGATTATCAAAATAACCAGCTTACAACGCTGAAGCTCTTTGAGCGAATCAAGGGTTTTCAACACATTCGCAAGGTGGTCTATTCAGGAGCTGGCTGTGCAGTGGCCGAGAAAACATTCGACAAGGCGCACGCCACGGCAGAAGACGCTCCAATTTCATTACAGATGGACAGCCCCTATTCGATCTCGAAAATCATGGGGGAATTCTACTCGGTTTATTACTTTAATCGTCATAACCTCCCAATTGTCCGCGCCCGCTTTCAAAACGTTTATGGGCCAGGCGAAATACTGGGAGCAGGACAATGGCGCGGCACGCCTGCAACGGTCTGGCGAAATGTAACACCGACATTTATCTACAAATCGCTGAAAGGTGATTCTTTGCCTCTCGAAGGAGGTGGAATCGCCAGCCGTGATTTTATCTATGTCGAGGATATCGTACGTGGTTTGCTCTGTTGTGCAACAACCGGCAAACCGGGCGATGTCTACAATCTCGCCAGCGGCGTCGAAACATCCATCCTTGATCTTGCCACGCTGATCAATCAACTGACTGGAAATAAAACGCCGGTGCAGATTCTGCCAAAACGCAATTGGGACCATTCCGGCCATCGTTATGGAGACCCTACGAAAGCAAAAATGGCTATCGGTTTTCAGGCGCAAGTTAATCTGCCAGATGGATTACAACGTACAATCCAATGGACCAGGGAAAACCTCCCCTTGATCGAAAGCTGCATCCAGAAACACGAAAAGCATATGAAATAATGAGTCAAAACGCTCCAGGTTAATTGCCAGGAGCGTTTTTTCCTTATGAATCAAACATCCGTTTTCGCCGCCATCTGATAACAGGCGCCAGAAGCCGGCGAATCTGATAACGTAAAACAATCTGCGAAAAGTGGCTCCCTCCATCTCGATAATGAACCCGCAACATTTCAGGCCAGCAGCGATCGTCATCAGCGATGGTTTTGCTGTCGCCGTGGAGGCGAAAATTCGCCCAGGTTCTTGGTACATATAACAGGGGAGCCTGCGCCGCCAGTCTGACCCATAAATCATAATCCATTGCAAAATAAAATGTCGGATCGAGTGGGCCAACCCGTTTCCATAAATCTGCCCGAAAAAAGGCAGCTTGTTGTGTGATGTGTACGTAGCCGCGCCGCAAACGTTTATAATCAGTCTGCGCCGCCGGAAAACGCCCAATAATTTTTCCATTTGCATCAATAAAATTTGCATCCCCATAGACCATCCCAACTTCAGGATGGTCCATAAGGCAAGTCACTGCCTGGGTAATTGCGCCTGGCTGGTAGGTATCATCCGAATTCAACCAGGCAAGAATTTCGCCTTTTGCCCGGGCAAAACCTTTATTGATTGCATCAGTCTGGCCTTTGTCCCTCTCCGAAACCCATCCCGTCAGATAATTCGCATATTTTTTTATAATATCAACACTGCCATCCGTTGAGCCGCCATCAATGATAATATACTCAAACTGTGGATAATCCTGCTCAATCACAGAACAAATCGTTTCTTCCAGAAAAGCAGCCTGATTAAATGAAGGAGTAATAACTGAAACTAACGGCGTCATATTGCTCGTAAAATCCAGGATACATTCCAATCGGTTTCATCGGGTCTTCTGCCAGGCCCCATAAAGGGGCAATAGTGGACCACCTCAAAACCGGTATTTTTACAGAGAAGTTCAACTTCGGGAATGAATAAAAATCGCATCACATGCGTCTCATTAATTTCATCGATAAGCCGACCTTGTTTCAGGCGAAGAACAGTGAATTCGATTGTGACAGTATGATCGAGAATATCGAGGTTTGGCCGGGTTAACCGAATCAAACGCTCATCACGTATGTTCACCATCTTCACCCGTTCTGATGGGCGAATTGCCAAAACAGCCGGGCCAAACCAGCCATCGAAAATAAAAAGACCACCCGGTTTAAGATGACGACGAACTGTGTTAAACGCAAACAATAATTCCTGATTGGTCGTTTGATATGAGATAACCGCGAACATTGATATGACAGCGTCAAAGGTTGAACCAAGATCAACCGAACATAAATTTCCCTGGCGAAAATCAATTTCCAGGCCAGATTGTCTTGCTTTTTCCAGCGCCATATCCAGCATCGCTTGTGATAGGTCAACTCCGGTGACCTGATAACCGCGTTGGGCAAGCGGCAATACATGTCCGCCTGTGCCGCAACCCAGATCCAGAACGCGCTTTATGACACCCTTTGCAGTATAAGCCCGAAAAGTGTCTTCTAAAAAATCTACCTCAGCGTTGTAATCTTTATCGCCATACAATAAATCATAATATTGCGCATACTGCCCAAATTGCACCATTCTATTCTCCTCCTTGTTTGTAGCCAGTATGGTCCCAAAAAAATAAATAATTGCTCAACTTGAGATCAATCTCAACGGTTGTTACATCTCGCTTGATAGTGAACTTAATCACAACAGGTCTATTCTTCACTAACTTGAATATAGTACTATTTTGATGCAGCCATCCGTAAAAATCAATCAAATATAGATAAAATTTCTTATCACTTGATTGGATTTTTCAAGTCAAACAGAATGTATCCTATCCCTTCCGAAACGGGATAGTGTGCATATAAGTATTTTTTTACCTCGGGCTGCCGCTCGAAATCATCAAACATGGTCACGAGGAAATAATCCTTACCTGAGGTTTCCTGTTCAAACAAGGAGCTTATATCGGTCTGATTACCAGATAAAGATTTCAATTGCATATCGCCCGTTGCCGGCCAGTAAGCAGGGATGACCCAACCCCAATATTCCATCCGGTAACCATAATCTTGAACCAGGCCAATCACAGAGTTATCGCCAATCATGGCTGCAAGATGCTGCCAGAATATCGCTTCAGGACGATAATCGGTATCCTTCAACGTATCGCGAATCTCCCATAAACAACCACCCATGCCAACGAATAACACTATTACAACAAAAATTCTCGCCCACAAGCCTGTATGTAGATTTGCCAGAGATTGGCCCAGTCGGTCAGCCACAGGAGCTAATGCTAAAGCCACGATGGGAATAAGAGGCAACTGATAATAATCATGACTGGCAATATGATAAGGTAATGTCATTCCGTAAATCACATAACCGCTCAACAACCCAAACACAAATACCCGATTATCTTTTATGGAGAACAACAACATCCCTATGAGCGCCAATATCAAGGGCGCAAGCCCGATCACCTTATCTATTTGAAGGTACCAGCGAATGTAAAAATGCGGATCGATCAATAATTCCGGAAAAAAACGCTGGGTAAATTGACCGACCAGGTAATCTTCAATAAATACACCATAAATATAATAAATTGCGGTCGGTAATGCAGTGATAACTAAAATTGCCCACAATTTGGGATCACGTAAAGCTTTAACAATCCCCCGTTTATAAAGCAGTAAAGCCGCCATTCCAAACAACAGCGGGAAGACAGCCACCGTTTTAACGAAAACTGCCAATCCGGTAAAAATACCCGTCAATATAGCCCATTTCCAGCTTAAAGCATTCTGCCAGCGGTAGAAAGCCCATAAAGAAAAAATCATCAGCGCAATCATCAAAGGCTCTGGCTGAAAACTGCGGCTGGCAATCGCTCCATAAGGTAACAGCATATAGAAACCCGTCGCAAATACTGCGCCTTCTCTGGAAACCAGTTCCTTCGCCAGCAGATACATACCAATTCCCCCAAAACACCAGAAAAGAATTGCCAATAATCGCGGTATCCAGAGATACTCGCCGCCGGCAAGGTGGTACGCCTGAGCAGTCAATATTTCCATCACTTGCGGTTCAATTACCTGCTCCCGTTTCCACTGTCGAACGGCTTCTGCACGTTTTTCATCAGGTATATCGGGCGCGGTCTGATAATACATCCCCCGCGAAATCAACGCCGAATGAAGCTGGCGGGTCGGGTGGAAGTCGAGAGGCAAATCTGTCAGATCATAAAGGCGGATACCCAGGCCGGCAGCAAAGATTACAGCCATAATCACCCAAGTAACAACAGGGGAAGAACCAAGGAGAGATCGCTCTTTATTTTGATTTTCTGGTAAAACGGACATCAATAAAATCCTTCTGCAAAACAATAACAAATTCAGCGAGATTGTAATATTTACTTCAACGACTTTGATAACAACCTGCCGCGCCTCAGAATATACCACGAACGAATTTTTCCTAATCCTAACATCGTTAACAAACACAGAATTATTCGCTTCCATTCTCGTAACGCAACGCAGGGACGTTTAACAAAGCAACGCATGTACGAGGTAAAAGCTTTAACGGGTTGCCCGCCATCCAGCAAATAATGCGCATTGAAACGGTGCACCCCAGCCCAAATCCGATTCTGGTTTTCCTGATACATCGACGCATAATCCTGAGTACTCGACATCCACTTAAGCAACTTGAATGCCTCCTCACCAAAGCCAGATGCCTGGGACACATTCTTCGCCATCTCATGGTAACGCGCAGCAGCCCATTGCTCTCGCACATATTTTATCCTGCTGACACGGGCAACTCGCAACCACAGATGATGATCCAGGATATAACGATAAGAAAGATCAAGATAGCCAACCTGTTGCAAAACGTTCCGCCGCATAAAGACGCCCGGCTGGCCAATGATATTAAACGCCATCAAGTCAGCTAAATCCCAATCATCATAACGCATAATATTGATCAATTCACCCTGACCATCGACAGCTAAAACATCACTGTAAACCATCCCCAATTGCGCATCAGCCGCTAAAGCTGCCACAGCGCGTTCGATAGCGCCAGCCAGGTAATAATCATCCGAATTGAGCCAGGCAACAACATCGCCTCTCGCTCGCGCTAATCCTTTATTGATCCCATCCGCCTGACCCAGATCCGGCTCCGATACCCACCACGCCAGTTGATTCTGATATTTACGAATAATATCCACGCTGCCGTCGGTCGAGCCGCCATCCACCACCAGATATTCAATGCGGGGATAATTCTGATCAAGAACTGATCGAATTGTTTGTTCAAGATAGGCAACCTGGTTAAATGAGGGCGTAACAATGGATACAAGTGGTAAATCAGACATGAGAAGATCACTTATATTTGTGACGGGTTAACCGGATGATATCACCAGAAATAGCCGAAGCATCAGTAG
Source organism: uncultured Anaerolineaceae bacterium (assembly GCA_964503685.1). Taxonomy (GTDB): domain Bacteria; phylum Chloroflexota; class Anaerolineae; order Anaerolineales; family Anaerolineaceae; genus CAZDAW01. Next base: position 51,323 of record CAZDAW010000003.1, read on the forward strand.
ATATTGTTTAACGTCAATTCGGGATAACACTTTGTGTCAGAGAATTTATTATCATTAGTATGATAATAAATGGGACACGGCAGGCCGTTTCTCATTAGGTCAAAGAGACCGACTCGCAGTGACTGAAATAGAGCCTGGTTTTCTAATCCCGAACTCACGTTATTTAAATAACGACGAATATTCCACTTTTGGGAATACCGTTAATTTTCCACCAACTGTCGCATCCAAAACCTGACGGCCGTCTCTGACATAAGCATCCCGCGCCATACGGTAAGCGCGTTCAGAAGTTTCCAGGTCTGGCAACTGCCAGCGGAAACCCTTGCCAAAATACGCAGGAGAAAAATGATTAGGATCATCGCCGCCAGAAACGACCGTGGTATTCGGCTTTCCCTGGGTAGTAAAATTATGATCCACACCAATTAAAATGACTTGTTGGAATCCGAAATGATAAGCAAGCTGCAAAGCGACATAAGTAACCGTTGCGCCTTCCCAGAGCCGATGGGCGGCATTTGTTGCAAACTTGGGGTTGGTATACGTTGTATAAAGAAAAGTTAAATCATCAGCAGGTTTAATCAGGTTTCGCGCCCGCCAGGGTAAAAATTTTGGGATCGTTAATTTACGGATATCCTCGGCGCATTGCTCAATGACCAGGCTATTTACCGAGAGGAAATAAGTCGTCGAAAATCCCAGTTCAGGAAACAGTAAGTAAATCCGGTTCATACCGAAAGTATATTCATTCTTGAGCAACGACAAATCCGTCTGCCGCAGGCTGGGGCCGTTTCCAATGATAAAGCACCGTTCTCCCCGGTGGCTGTCCTTCAATTCAGCCAACCTGGACTTACTCGCCCAGCGCAGCGGGTGAAAGGTGGCAGCCGGTAACTCGGGCAAGCGCGCCAGCGTATCGCTGACTTCACGCGCCGTATTGAGCGCCCAATCAGGCAATAATTTCTTCGTTACTTCGCGTAAACTCATCATTCTGTACTCAATCTGCAAGTTGCCCCGCCATCAACGATTAATGCCTGTCCGGTCATAAACGAAGATTGCGTTGAATCGGCCAAAAAGTAAATGGCGCTGGCAATTTCTTCCGGCTTTCCAATCCGTCCAATCACCGTCTTGCTTGCCAGGTTATCCAACCGGGCGTCAACAGATTGCCCGCTCAGATGTCCACGCTGCAAACCGGCGCGTAGCATGGGCGTATCCACGGCCCCCGGTAAAACAGCATTGACCCGAACATTATCGGGGGCAAATTCAATGGCGAGGGCGCGCGTCAATGCCAGTAAACCACCTTTGCTGGCCGCATAAGAGGCAATATTAGGCGATGTTGCAACTGCATGAACAGACGAAACATTGACAACGGCTCCTCCTCCGGCAGCTTTCAGCAAGGGATAAGCCAGTTTTACACCTAAAAACACTGAACGCAAATTGGATGCCATGACCGCATCCCATTCTTCCACACTGGTCTCGAGAACAGGTTTAGCAATCTGTATTGCAGCGTTATTGACCAGAGCATCTAAACTTGTGCAGAATGATTGCGCTTTTGAATAAATTAATTTCAATTCCTCAGGGTCTGAAATATCGGCCTGAATATAGAAACCCGTTTCAGGAAAAGTCTCACCGAATGGAGAACGATCAACTCCAATCACCCGCCAACCTGCACTGGTGAAAGCTCGTACAGTTGCCCGTCCAATACCACCGGCCGCGCCGGTAATTAACATAGTTCGCATCATGTTCACTATTCCATTCCTTTAGCTCGTCTTTTGTAATGAAGTCAGATCCGCATGAGATATTCCTAACCCCTCCAGCAAATTGCGTATGGTATTCCAGTGAACGCGCTCCCAGGCTGCCGGACTGGAATTGGAATTATGCGGCGCCAATAAAACATTATCCATTTTCATCAATGGGCTATTAACAGGCAACGGCTCAACCTCAAACACATCCAGGGCAGCGCCTGCGATGCGGCCCTGTTGTAAAGCGCTGACTAAAGCCGGTTCGTCAATAAGCGAGCCGCGGGCTGTATTGATTAAAACTGCTGAGGGTCTCATCCAGGCGAAGGACTTTTCATTCATCAAATGGTAACTGGTAGGATTCAAATCACAATTCAGACTGACAAAATCGGCCCGACTTAATAAATCTTCAAATGAAGTCATCTCGATCCCATTTTCAATAATGAAATCTGGAGCAATCTCAACGATATCATTTCCTAATAATTTCATCCCAAACACACGCGCCCGACGTAAAACCGCTTTACCAACATTACCTACACCGACCACACCCAGGGTACATTCACTGAGAGAACGCCCCGGGATCTTATCCCACTGCCCGGCTTTCATATTTTGATCCATCCACTTAAAATGCCGCGCAAATTCCAATATGTACCCAAGTACACTATCCGATACCGGCATCGTAAAAGCATTAGGGGTATTGCGCACCTGAATCCCCAAACGATTGGCTGCCTGCCGATCAATCGAATCGATTCCCGTTCCCCACTTGGAAATCACCTTCAACCTGGGCAGGCATGCTTCCAGAACTCGCGGTGTGTAACGATCATCGCCGCAAACAGTACCATCAAATTGCCCGGCGTAAGCCATCAATTCATCCTCTGAGAGGCGTTCACGGACTTCAGGAATGATTAACTTCAACCCATAATGTTCAAACACTGATCGAAATCGATCTATAAATGGAATCATATATGGGGCTGTCAAAAGCACAGTGGTCATCATGTTTTCAAGTCCTTCGGTTCAACATAAACTCTGCCATTTGAAAATCAATTTCATCGTCGATATCCAGCGCTTCTGTGGGGTCAATCTCAAACATTAGCGGCCGCTCGCCCAGGCGATTGCGCCGGGCTGACAATATCTGTGATGTAAATATATAAATGCAGGAATTTTCTTCATAAACCGGCGGCAAGTCCTGGGTTTGCAATAAGATGGCCGGATTATGATTAATCGGTCGCGTCAGGCTATCCCACAAACGGGTTTGCATACGGGTTACAGTAAAGAGTGAATCAAAAGCCGGGTAATGATTCGATAACGTTTGAATCGCCCGTGAAATTGTTTCCGGTTTGAGCAAAGGGTTGGTGCTGTGTGTTTGCAGGTAAAACTCCCCTGGCACCTGAGAAATATCATACATTAAAATTTCATTCATCGGAACCGTGTCAGCCCGCATCGATTCGGGCCGTTCAAGAATTTGAACCCTGGGGAAATGCTCTCGAACGCCCTCCATAATGACCGGGCTATCTGTATCCACAACAATTTTACTGATTTCCGGACAGGTTAACAACGTGTTCAAGATATAATGATAAAGGGGCTTACCGGCGATTGGTCGAAAATTTTTTTCCGGTACCCGCTGAGAATGATGCCGCATCGGTACAAGCGCAACACATTGAATCATTTTTACTCTCTCTGCTTCTGTTCAATAGAATCCCTTACATCAGAGCCTTCATTATACCAAATCGGTTCGATACTCCTGGTAAATTTTTCCTGGATCATTTCAGGTTGAGCCGGGTAATAAAAAGCCTGCTTCAATGGAATGGTTAACGGCCCCGATTGGCGAAATCCGCGATAAGTGCCCCAAAATTGCATCAGACGAAACCAGACAATACTTTTCCAGTTTACGCCTAATACGCGTTTCTTCCTTGCACTTTTCATGTCTGACAACATATTTGCTGTAAACAAACGGATAAAATCCGTCAGGCGGAAATGTTCATGCGGATAGATCTGTTTGAAAGCCATCCCCTCACGTCGATAACGATTATATACGCCCCGTGGCCTTTCATTATGCACGTGGATGATTTCTGCTTCAGAAACGTAAGCTATCCCTAACCCCTGATCTAAAGCCCACTTAGCCCACGCCAGGTCTTCCAGAGCAGGCAGGGTCTCATCGTAAGGATGTTTTTGCCATAAAGAACGACGGATAGCCGCATTTGCATTATTGCAAAATGGATGAAATTGCCGGCGACACGACTGTTCTGCGAACCAGGTGGAAAAAATTTGATGTTCCGAAAATTGAGTCGTTGAACAACCGCGTTGTTTACCATAAGTCAACGCGCAGGTTTGTTCCGAGAACGGCTCAATTAATGTCTCCAACCAATCTGGATATACTGGGTATACGTGAGCGCTGGCAATTACAACATACTCACTCTGGGCAGCCGCAATTCCTCGATTGAGCGACCTTCCGAAGGTGAATTCATTTGGCTGGATATGGACAACCTTCACCGGATAACGCAGAGCTATTTCCACTGTATGATCAGTTGACCCAGAATCCACCAGAATAATTTCGACATCTTTGAGAGTCTGCTGGGTGATACCGGTTAAGAGGCGTGATATATGCTTCTCTTCATTGAATGCACGGATGATAACAGAGCAATTCATATTATTCGTTCAAAACAAATGGCTTATCAAATAGGATCCCGTCAGCCAGAATTCCCATGACGGGGGAATTCTGAGGTAATAATGTGTTATAAGTAAAAGGCTTCAGTCGCACATACCCTTTCCAAAAACCATCTTCCTGTAAGAAATTTCCAAAAGGCAAGGAGACTCTGAAAAGCTGATAATATAAGAATCGGCGCGCCTGGCGTTGGAATTCAGAAGGGAAAGGTACCTTATCAACTGCTAAAAATTTTTCAGCCTGATCACAATAATCCTGCGGGGTTGTGGGCAAATATACCGTTGGGTATTGGGTGAAACGGGCCTTTCCACCGCATAATACCGGGGCTCCCATAATCGATGCTTCGAGGCCAATAGTAGAATTATAAACCATGCTAAATTTGGCCTGGCGAATCAACTCGTAGGAATTGATATACTCCAAAGAATCGACAAACATGACATTAGGCAATTCATCCACTTTATTTCGCTTTACCCAGCCGCGCACGTTTTCACGGCTTTCCTTACCGGGGCGCATTTCATCTGGATGAGCGCGAATCACAAACAACGTTTCCGGGTGGGCGCGAATGATATCCAAGATAACATCCAGCCAGGCGAACATATCAGTGAAAACCGTGTTCGCATGTCCCTGGCTGGTATCAAAAATCACATTGGTAAAAACAGGCACAATCTGCTTAAATTTTTTTGCCCTTTCGATAAACTCGGCGCTCAAACCTTGAATATCTTGCCAGAAACGAATACCCGCCATGGTAAAGTTTCCCTGAAAACGCTGCGCCAGGTAAGCATCCAGGCGTTGATCTTGTTCAGGAGACAGATCAAAATCATCTGGTATGTGAATCGGATAAGCGGTCGCCTCGCCGGTGGTAAAAAAGCAGGTAAAGGGTTGTAAACCAACCTCGTGAGTAATGACTCGAATTTTCCGCTGCTTTGCCACCCATCGGGCTGTCGCTTCCGGGTAAGTCATTCCATTGAACAATACAATGGCCTGGGGATGTGTTTTCTCAACAAGCGCCGTGAATGTTTGCGCGACCCGCCAGGCTGAAAGAATATACTCCCGCAGCAGATAGCGTGTGGCCGCATTATCCTCCAATGTGTGACAACGTAATGCCCAGCGTAATGAAGGCAAGACAATCGCGCCCAACGGTATATTATGATGTTCAAACTGCATCAATGCTGATAGATCGAGCGATTCCAACGCCTTCGCTAAGGCAGAGTCAATTTCATAAGTAAACTCACACATAGCAGCATCGGCGTACAAACGGCGCGACTGCGCCATACATTCCCCGCAGGGCGGATTCTTCGCCGGGTTATCCTTATCAGTGCCAAGCATGCAGCGACTCATCCCCGCTCGGCAAACGAAATGGACCACCGGAACGCCGCGCATCCGCACAGCCCAGGACGCAATCAGAGAAAAACCTGCATTTAAGCTCATCCCAGAGAGACGCGTGGACGCATTAAAGAAGATTACCGGTCGTTCCTGTTCGTCAACGCTCACTCTGGCATTGATCTGACCTGCAATCCATTTGATCTGACGATCATTCTGCCAGCGCGCCAGAAGTCGTCTGACGCCATTGTAATATTTGAAAAATAAACCAGGTTTATCCATGAGTACAACAGATCAAACACACCCCAATTTCATTGACAGCCCGGCCGGGTATCGGCCTCTTTGAGGTAAAGATTGTCTTTTAATAAGCCATAATGCGAGTTGAAATAAGTATCAAACACAACCCGGAAAGAATTAACCGGCGATATATTTGCATATAATTTTTGATTGCCGCCATCAGGGAGATAATAGGCGTTGAGGATTTCATATAAACGCTCACCTCTTATCTGAAAACCATGATCGCCCTGAAGGATGATAATAGGTGGAGTTTTTGATTCTTTGATGATCGTGTTGAGTATTGGAATCAGCCGTTGATTTAAATATTTGACCTGATCAACATAACCCTTGCGATAAACCTCTGAAGTCAACGCATCTTCACCCACTTCATACTGATCTGATTCTTTTTTTACGCCATTCGGTGAAAACACAAAGGGCTGGTGAGGAATTAAAACATGGGCAAACACAAATTTTGGCCCCGCCATCTCAGGCAATGCCTGTAACTCATCCAATACGAATAATTGTCGGTTCACATGGGCAGTGGTTTGCCCATTACCCTGGCCAATCCAATGCAGGAAATCATAAAAGGTGAAACCTGCTGAATAATTTATCAATAACGTTTCAAAACCATTCACCGGTTCGAGAATATGATATTGATGCTTTCCGATCGAAGTGGGGGTGAGGTAAACATCGCCTGTGCGAATTTCAGACCACGGATAACCTGTTTCAAAAGCGACTATCTTGTATCCCAATTCTTGAAGTGAAACCTGAACAAGGCTATCAGGAATATGATAAGAAAGGCGTGTCTTAACCTCATCAAACGACTTCAAATAATCCATTGCCAGGGCAGAGGTAATCGAGATATGCGACCCCAAATAATTCGAGCGGCTGCAACGCGCCACATAAAACCCCAAATCTTCGAGTTGCGCTAAGAATTCCGAATTATCAAATCCCAGGTATTGCTGCATGCTGTCATCCCGTCCGTACATATCCAGGATGATGTAATAAATATCGGGTAGGGCGCCCTGATCCGGCTTTTGTAAATGCTCAACAATATGCGCTTTGTTAGCTCCTGAAAAATTGCTTTGCAGATTGACCCAGAAGAAATTTCCCAACTGAAACAGCGGTAGAATAAATAAAGCGATTGAAACAACATTCAGCGCCCAAATCGCGGTAGCAGCTGGTTGCCATTTTCTAATGATTAACCAGACTCCCAATAAACCCAGTCCAATCCAGATCGGTATCAGAAACCGGTGTCTGCCAAGAACCAGGCCCCCAATCGGGTGTTTCATTAAATACCAATAGACATGGCCGTAAGAATGAAACAATCCAACCAACAACCCGCAAATCAATGCAGATTTAACGCCATCACGTAACAGAAGCCATAGGCATATATATAAAAGAATAGTACCCAATAATGCAACCACAATCGAACGCAATGCATCAATCGGGTAATAAATTTCCAGGATATTACCGGCCATCAAACTGATGACAGGGTAAATGCCTAACAATATCGGAAATATTGGAAGTGAATTCTTGCTCTTCTTGAAAGTCAAATTATTTCCGTTCCATCAAAAACAAAGCTCTCTGCGAATCTTGAATGGAAACAACCTCATGAATGGTAAATTTTTCCTGGAAAGCCTCGGTAAATTTCTCGACGGTATAATCCGTAAAAATATCTTCCCGGCTGGTTAATAAGCGCTGAACCTGTGAGTCGCTCTTGGGAACGAATTCGATGATTAGCCATTTTCCAAGCTGGTGGAAAAATTCTGCAAGCTGAGTCAACGGAACGTTATTGGAAATTGCCAGATGATGAATAACCGCCAGAGCCAGAACTGCATCCGCAGGTCCTCGTTCAATCATGGATGAACGCTCTTTATTCTGCCAGCCGATCGCCGGGCTGGGATTGGTCAGATCCATTACCAGAGGCAGCATATTCTTCTCTTTTCTCAAGATACATGCCTGGTAATTTTGTTCAACCGCGGCCGGGTCGATATCCAGAGCAATTGTCGGTATCCCAGCATCGCTGGCAATTCGAGAAAAATATCCGTTGTTGGCGCCAACATCCCAAACGCTTCCCGGCTTGATTTGCTCAATAAATTTCTTAACCAACTGCGCTTTATTATCCTGGGCGCGATTTGTGTAATTTGTGTCGCTATAATACTCGGCCCATTCAGTTCCGGCCGGTTTCCAGGTTAACCGCTTAACTGCCCCTTCCAGGCTGTCCACCAAACCCAAAAGCGCCATCTTGCCGAATCTTTGGCTCACATTGGCTTTATTAACTTCTTTATCCGAATAACGCTTCTGCGCAGCAGCATGCAGATGAATATGGGTCATCAAACCCATATTCCAGCGCGTTTTCGCTGGGAGCAATTTGCTCGCCAGGTCCAACGGCACACCATCAATATAAACCCGCAGCAATTGATTCAAGCGCACATCACAGTAAGCCATTAAGGCCAGCGGCGACAGGAAATGCTGGCAGAACTGACGATAAGCAACCCACGGTTTGCCTTCTTCATATTTTTCAAAAGAAAGCGTATCGATCATTACCGGTTTGCCATTATGAAATTGGATATTATAAGCGCTGGCATCTTTCAGAGACATCCCCGCTTCCAAAGCCAGTTTTTGAATTCGCAGCGTTACCAGCGCTGCATCTCTAAGCTGGCTGAAACTCCATTCATAGGGATATGAAATAAATGCTACCGGCTCAGGTTTAATAACCTTGTACGCCAGCGCAGCAATTTCTGGTTTCAGGTCAACATCTTGATGCGGGATGATCAATCCTTTTTGGGCCAATGCCTCATACAATCCCGAACTCATCAACAAATCATAATTCTCTCTATAGATTTGGTTAACCTGGCGGTATAAAATTCCATCTCTATGAAAAATAAATCCGCTTGGATCGCGGAATGAGGCCGAATGTTTTTGCGAGTTATTCATTTTCCTGTTGCACGTCTTCCTGTTGAACATCATCCTGATTGGTTTTGTTCTTGGAGAACAATCTTTGGAAAAAAGTGGTTATCTTTTTCCAATACACTTTCACCAAATATCCCAGCCCCAACAAACTGGCTAACAGAATTTGAATTAAAAAGCTGCCCGATCCTGGATCCAGATAAGCATGCTCTTTTATCAGAGGCGCTAATAATCCAGTGAGCCAATAATTGATAGTATTTAAAAATAATGTAGTCATTCAACTTCCTTTCACAAACGATACTTTACTGAACACGTCTTAATTTCTTTAATGATGGCCTTTCACTGTCATACACGCGCTTAATCCCATCGCCAAGCGCCTGTTCAGTCACCCGAATATATTTCACCAGACGTTCAAAGCCGCCCGGTTCAACAGAAGCAGCCTGGTCGCCGCCCCACATCGCTCGATCCAGGGTAATATGCCGCTCAACCAGGCAGGCCCCTAATGAAACTGCCACAACGGAAGGAATCAAACCGACCTCATGTCCTGAATAACCGACAGGGCAGGGATATGTCTGACGCAGAGTATGGATCATTTTTAAATTAAGCTCTTCTGGATCACACGGATAAGTGCTGGTGCAATGCGTAATGAGTAAATTATCTGTCCCCAATATATCAACCGCTTCCTTGATCTGCTCAGCCGTTGACATGCCTGTTGAAAGAATGAGCGGCCGTCCCGTTTTTCGAAGATGCTTCAGTAATGCGTGATCCGTCAGGGAAGCCGAAGGAATCTTATAGCACGCCGGGTCATAGGCTTCCATAAAATCAACCGATACTTCATCCCACACTGAAGCAAACCAGGTTATACCTTTCGCTTTACAGTGCGCCTGGATTTGATCATATTCAGCCTTGCCAAATTCAACGTGATGACGATATTCCAAATAAGTAATATATCCCCAGGGAGTCTCACGCATCTGATTTTTTTGATCGTCAGGCACTACCAGATCCGGTGTGCGTTTCTGAAATTTTACAGCATCCACTCCGGCAAACGCCGCCGCATCGATCATTTGTTTAGCGATCTCAACATCTCCATTGTGATTAATACCGATTTCTGCAATGATATAAGTAGGATGACCATCACCAACTAACCGATCACCAATTTTAATCTCACGTTTCATTCAAAAGCTCCTCTGGTTTCCCGATGGGAAATCTTTATTTTTTTCTACAGACCAATATATCGCATAATTCGCGTACGGCGCCGTGCCCACCCGCCCGAGTCAGCACCAGATCTGCCTGACGGATAACTGCCGGCTGGGCATCTGCAACCGCCACAGCACAGGCCACCTGACTGAAACAGGGTAAATCGTTTGTATCGTTGCCAACATAAATGACTCGCCCCGGGTCAATTTTTTGCGAAGTCAGGTAGTCGCGCAAAACGCTGCTTTTCTCATTAACGCCCTGAATAACCGGTAACTTGATTTTTCGGCAACGAGCAGCCACGACCGGGTTTGTTTCCATTGACAACACCATCGCTTTGATTCCCGCCTCGCGTAATGCCTTCAACCCCAAGCTATCGCTGCGATTGGCGGCAATCTGCTCATGGCCTTCTTCATCCACCCAAACCCGGTTATCGGTCAGGACGCCGTCAAAATCAAATACGACTAGTTCTACATTCTCAGGCAATGGACGCAATTTGCGGCCCGGATACACCATATCAAGGTTTTGTACTTGCACCAGCCATTCGGCTTTTTTTAAGTCAATAGGATTATCGATATCCACTGTATAGCGTCCATCCAACACTAATGGGACAATTACGTCGCCGCTCATCGAATTCTTTTCCAGAATCGTTGCCGGGCGGATGGCATCAATATGCCCCGTTTGCCAATAAGTTGGCGGCAGGCTCTGTCGGGGCGCATTATAAGGTTCCGCCAAACCTTCCACTTTGAGCAGGGGGGTCATATGGTTGGTCTTCGAATCAATCCGCCACATTTTATAGGGATTCTGCCCCGAAGGAACAACGCCACGCACCGAATCGGCTTCAGGATGAGCCATTAGCAATTCAACCGCCTGATCAATGATATTTGGCGGACGAACAGGCGAAGTGGGACGAAGCTGGATAACCACATCCGGCTTGTAACCCTCGTGTTCGAATAGCCAATTAAGAGCATGCTGGAAAACTGGCAGATCAGTCGTATTATCTTGCGCCAGTTCAGATGGGCGCATAAATGGCAGTTCGGCGCCATACTCTCGCGCCACTGCGGCAATTTTCTCATCATCGGTCGAAACGATCACTCGCACATCACCGTGAGCTGCCAGGCCAGTCGCAATACTATAAGCGATTAATGGATGACCGGCAAAAGGTTGAATGTTTTTGTAGGGGATACTCTTTGAGCCGCCTCGCGCCGGGACGATAACAAGTATCCTATAATTACCTACCATGCTGTCCACCCCCCATCAACGACCAGATTTGATCCAGTCATGTATGAAGAAGCATCTGAAGCAAGGTATAATAACGCCCCATTCATTTCATCGCGGTCAGCCATTCGGCCAATTACTGTGCGCGCCGCATAATTCTTCTCAAAGATTTCATCGTGGTTGTTATACACACCACCAGGAGTCAATGCATTCACCCGAATACCCTTCCCGGCATAGTAAGTTGCCAGGTAACGTGTAAATCCCAAAACACCCGATTTGGTCACCGAATAGTAAACCGGTTTATATTGCTGCGGTTGGCCGGGGCGTTGATATATCCGCTGGTCAGGGCCAACCAGACCATAAGTGCTGCAAATATTGATGATAGCGCCTTTCCCCTGAGTCAACATCGGCTGGACAACTGCCTGAGTGCAGAGGAACATACCGGTCAGATTGACTGAAAGGGCCTGATTCCAGGCTTCAAGCGGGTAATCTTCAAAAGCGTTTGCGTGCTTGCCCTGATGCTGTGGGTCAAATTTAGGATCCAAGGCGGCGCTATTGACCAGAATATCGATACGTCCCCATAATTGAACAAGTTTTTCAACCATCTGGCGTATTGATTCGGGTCGAGTTACATCCACACCAACCCCAAGCGCCATCAACCCCTCTGCAGTTAACGATTGAGCTACTCCATCTGCTGCCGATTGATTCAAATCTGCCACTGCAACCCGCGCGCCGGCCTGAGCCAGTGTGCGGCAAAATTCCGTTCCGAGTAAACCTGCCCCACCAGTGACGACAGCAACCCGTTCGTTTAAATTAAATTTATCCAATATTGTTGTCATAATCTCTCATAAAATTTTTACGGTTGATATGTATATACCCGACCGTCTTGATAATTTTGAGCAATGGTCAATCCTTTTGTTAACTCGCCCATCCATACTTCATCTGATGAACCAGAAAGTATACCATCAACATTAAAAATAACCAGCACGGCTCCGTCTTTTTTCATGTGCCGGCGCATATCTTCCAACCAGGATGGATAATCATCACGCGCCTGGCCGCTGGAAGGATCAATTTTGAAAGGCGCCGTAAAAGCAGCCCGGCCCGTCAGCAGGTAAACCGCCGTCGGTGAATCGGTATAGATCGGCACATCAGGCAATTTACGAATAGCTTTGACAATCTGGGCTTCCCGCCAGTTTTCGCTATTGAAGCCCCGTCCATCAACCGACAATTTCGATGCGAAATCCCAACCTCTGTTGGCAAAGAAACCAGCATATAAAATACAAAAAATCACAATACCAACCTGTATCAGGCGATGGTTTTTCGTCCATAAAAGATTGAGAAAATAAACTGCCAATATCAATGAGCAAAGATAAAGTGGCGTCAGGATACGATTATCCAGGTCAGTGCTGTATTCAATAAACGATATGGAAAAGAACAGCAAAAGCACATATACGAGCATATGCGCCGCGAGAATAAATGGTAAACCAGGAGAAAAATGTTTTTTTTCAGACAAAGCTTTCCATAGATTGAGTATCCCAAAAATTCCGGCCGCAACCACAATCACCCCTAAACCTATCGCCGCAAGAGTCTCTCGCCCATTGACCAATCTTCCAGGAATAAACCAAAAAATAATATTATTGATCGCGCCTTGAATATTCTCAATCGTGACCGGGTGCCAGATAACATCGCGATTGGCTGTGCTACCCGTTAATAGATAATTCCTGACCATCCACCATACAATTAATGGAAAAGCAAAAACGACAAATAAACCCAGTTCTCTAAATTTACGCCGCCAGGTCGATTGATTAAATAAAATTGCCAGCCCGGCAGTTATTGCGAGAGCTGCCCCTACATAGCGGGTTAAATAGGCCATGCCGACAATCAATCCACACGCAGCCAGCAACCACCATTTACCTTGATCAAAGTACTCAGCCAACAAATAGAATGAGAGAAACGCCAGAAAAAGATAAAGCGGTTCGCTCATTGTCCACGAATAAACATCAATGAGCGTGGAAGAACATAGCACCAAAGCCGCTCCAAAAAGAGCGAAGCCTATCGAGCGTGTCATCTTGCGAATAATCAGACCTGCCAGTACCACTATCGCACCGAATAAAATGGCGTTTATCCAACGGGCAGATACAACCGCATCGATACCCAAAAGTTGGGGAATCACCATCGCAATTGAAAACATCGGCGGGAAATGCGTCAAAGGGACAACATCGCCAGAGCCGCCCGGCCTTCCATAACCATTGCCAGCCGCCAGGTTGCGTGCACCGGCAATATATGCAAAACTGTCGTTACGCAACCCGCAACCATAACGGGTGCTAAACAACATCACCCAAACACCCAGCACTGCCATTAATAACAAAGAACTCCAGAATATGATGCGCCAGGTATCTTTAGATACTTTTAATAATGAATTTTTGAACTTGTCTGCAAACATAATCGGATCTTATTTATTGGCGTTGTCTGACATCTCTACATTATTTAGACGTTGCACAAGAGCGTATTATCTCACAGAATCACCATTTAATGGTGAATCTATTTCGGCGTCTCATAGAAATAAATGGCGCCGTCTTCATATTGCCCTGCTTGATATAAACCACGGGTGAAAATGGACATCCGCTCCTGGGTGCGCTCGCCATACATGCCTGAAAATTGACTTTCAAGGGTATTAAACAACACTAACGCTGCGCCATTCTCAAGAAAAGCCTTTTGCCCTGATTCATCAGCCGACTCACCGTATGTGTCAAATTTCTCACGTTTCTCCAGTTGATATAACTCATCAATGTTATAAGCTGATCGGTTAGCCAAAAACATAACCGCGGTCACTTCATTAGTGATGATGGGGATATCAGGCGGCAAAGCACGCAACGCCTTTGCCGTCTCTGAATTTTGCCAGGCTGGACTGGTATAGCCAATGCCCAGCTCATAATTCTGTTGAACGATACGCGCACTGCGCCAGGCATAAACCAACGTAAAGCCCAATAAAGCAACCGTAACAAGATACCTCAATACCTTCCCAACAGAGAAGAGGCGATTCAACAGAACCAATAATGAAACAATTAAAATGAAGATGGCTATATGCACCGGCGAAAACATACGTGCCCCCAGGGTAATCGGCGGATAAGTGCTCAGATATACCGCCAGTAAGGTTCCTGCACACACAACCAAAAACGTAAATAATGCCAGGCAAAAACGGGCTTGAGCATCATTCTGCCAATACAATTTGGCCTTTTTAATCTTCCAGATTGCCAGCCCAAATAATAAGAGCAGAACCACTCCTAATCCCAATATCAGGCTGCTGAGAATAATTGAAGGCGCGCGTGATGATTCGTAAACCGAAGATGGAACCAGCCAGAACAGAACAACTTCTCTCAGCGGCTGGATCATTTCTCCAACCCGCGCTGCCAGGCTCGTTTTAGGTCCCAGGCTGCGGGAAGCAACCGTACCAGTGCCGGCGAAGTCAATCACCAGCCAAACCAACATCGGCAAACAACTCACCAGCATATATATTACAGTGTTCTTGATTCGCCCCCCCCACCTTTCTTTTCCGAAAAAGAATATAAACAACGCTGCCGTAACAAGATACGCCACCCCGATATAGCGTGTGAGAAAAGATAACCCGGTCAATAATGCAGAAAACAAAAGCAACCAGAACTTTGGATATTCGAGATAACGCAATCCGATGAACAATCCGGCAAAACCCAGAAAGATGAATAACGGCTCTGACATTGCCCAGGGGTACATCCCGGTCAGCACCGGTGAAAATGCGATAATCCCGGCCAATATCATCGAAGGGATTGGCGAACGAAAAACTCGCAGGAATTCCACTCCCACCAAAACGATGATGGCGCCAAAGAGAAGGATATTAAGCCAGTTGGCGCTAATAGCCGGATCGATGCCAAACAAACCAAAAAAGCTGAGCATCAAAGGAAAAAACGGCGGGAAGTAAGGAATCAAACGGAATTCGCCGGTAGGGCCTATCCAGCCCAGGCCGCGCCCGGCCAGAAAATTTCGCGCCGAAACGATATAGATCGTTGCGTCGCCGCCCACTCCAGGCCCCCAACGGGTGCTCAGAATCATTAACCCAATCCCGATCAATCCCAAAAGGATAATGACGATTTTTGCAAACCAAAGCAATTTTTCGTTTTCAATCTTTTGCGTCATCAGACAACCATTCTATGGTGAAAAGACATATTGGTCGCCCACAATGGTGACCAGTTTGAATCCCAAATCTTCCATGCTGCGTTGGATTTCTTCCATATTTTTATACTGTGTCGTATCAACCAGTATATATTTCACATCCAAATCCCGTAATTCTTGAGCGCTTTCTTCAGACGGGAATGTCTCCATAACAGGTTTGAGCCGGGTATATTGCGGCGGTGGGAATGCATTAAAAAAGCCACCTAAAAACGGCTTGCCGTGAATCATGGTGTAATAGATATTCTCCTGGCTCTCTTCTTCCCAGAATGGAAATTGAGCCACCAATCCATCAGGCTGATTGGCCAGCCAGTTATCCACCGGCCGTTCTTTGATCTCAGCAAATGAAGTATAAGGACCAGGGTAAAAATCCAGAAAGACCAAACCTATTAACAACAAAGTTACCCATGCAGTCCAGTCGCGCTTCACCCCTTTCAGCAGCCAGGCTGCGCCTAAACCCGCCAAAATGGAACTCGAGAATAGCGCAAATACACCAAAGCGTTCCAATGCCCGCATCCGTGAATAATATGGAAAATAATTAAATAAATACTTTCCGGGCAGCGGAATATTGAAACTTTCGCGCGATGTCCATTGCTGCAAAAATCCCGGCAATTGCACCACAACCGGCTCACCAAACCAGTTCAGATTAATTCCCATTGCAAGGATAATTGCACATAGCGCCGTCAAAACAAATATTTTGACCAGGCCATTTTGCTTCATCTGTCTGCGTTTAACAACGGCAATTATTGCTAATGCAGCTGCAATAACGCCAAAGTATAACGATCCTTCTACCCAATTATTCCGGTCAAAAGTATCTCTCGTCCATTTGCCCCATAGAAAATGATCGGGCGATGGCAGGATGAAATCAGTCGGGTTCGCTGAATAACGCTGCGCCATGCTGATATCACGTACTGGCATGCCGCCCTGACGGGCAATCTCAAGGTAGGGTTCGTTTCCAATCCACAAGAGTGGCACTGCTAATAAACCAAATGCAATGATCCGCGCCCAAAAACCAGGATTGATAATTAATTTATGATCAACAAAAATAAAATAACCGATAACAAAAATTCCGGAGATGAACAGGGTCATATACAGGTAATACTGTGAGGTCATCCCGATCAGGCCCAGTGAAACTGCGGAAAGCAATACGGGTTTCCAATCCCATTTACGCGCTTCCAGCAAATCATAAAGCCCCATAAAGTAAAATGGGAACCACTGGGTGCCGGATAAATTGAGATGGCCAATCAAAAAATGCGCCATCTTATATGGTGTAAAAGCGAAGATCGTGCCAGCGATTAACCCCGCGCCTGAACTCCCTGTCAACCGGCGCACCCAAAGATATGTTCCCCAACCGGTCAAGATAAAGGTCAGCATCATCGCTGAATTATAAGCAAAAGTTGGGCCGCCAATAAAATCAAAGGGCAGCGCTAAAAAAATATCGGCGTGGGTGATTTCGGTGTAGGCAATACTCCAACCTTCAGGATAATTTAAGAAGGGGACCGTAATCGGAGAAACATGCAGTTCAAATAACGCCCTGCGGAACCAATCAATCAACCAGATGAAATAGATATTATCGCCAAGTTGTCCCACGACCGATGTCCGCATATACTTGATCAACGGCCAGGTCATAATCACCGTCATGGCAACAAAATATAAAATTGGCGAGATAATTTCTACCAGTTTATTGAAGCGGCGCATCGGTTTCACCTATTATCGTCTTATTAAAAGTTCACCGACATACCATTTTTTCGCGAAGAGTCATAGATGGCTGCCGTTAATTGTAACACTCTGATTCCATCCTCAAGCGAACAAACAGGTTGCTCTTCGCCTTTAACGATCGCGATCAGATGACGCATTTCATTGACAAACATCTGATTACGTTCAAAACCCTCAGGCGCCGGAAAAGTCTCCCACGTATTGTTGCTGGCGCGAAACAGGTGGACTGTTCCATCGGCGTTATCCCACCGAATGCTGCCCTGTGTACCGATTAATTCCAGCCGGTGAACCGGTGGGCGCTGACAGTAATCCAGATGAACACTGCCGAGGGCGTCGTTTGCAAATTGCAGTAAGACTTCAGCTGTATCCTCTACTTCCATTTCCAGATCGCTCAATTGCCCCACCCGCGCATTCAAAGTCTTAACATCACCCAACAACCACATCAAATAATCAAACGGGTGACATAATGTTAAGACCACGCCCCCTCCCAGGTCAGTACGGGCTGCATAGCTTTTACGATAATCTTCCCAGGGATGCCAGTCAGGTAAATACTCTCCCCAATGGGCGCGGCCTGAAATCACTTGGCCAATTGCATTCTCCGTCAATAACCGCTTTATCTTTTGTAAACCGGGATGAAAACGGAATTGGAACCCGACCAACACCTTTCCACCCCCGATTCTTACAGCATCCCTCAATGCATCCACTCTATCCAAAGAATCAGAAATGGGTTTTTCAAGATACAAAGTACAGCCCTGACGGGCAGCCGGAATTGCCACATCGAAATGCAGTGAAGTTGGGTTTGCAATGATAACAGCATCGGGTTCATGCGCCAGAGCTGCCTTCAACTCCGTTTCAACCGGATAATCTTTCAATTCATCATCCGGTAAAGTACTCTTTCTGGAGCGATAAAGGATAATATCCCGCTCACCTAAAGCCGCAAGATTACGCAGGTGACGGCGACCAATTGAACCCAGGCCAGCAATCAGAGTCCTCATTTACCCAGCCACGATAGAATACATTCACCCGTTCGTCTGCCCGCGCTGCCATCCGTAAAAGTGACTTCGTCCTTAAGAAATTTCTTTTGCTTTTCGCGATCCAGATCGGGTTGATTGAGATACATCTTTACAATTTCTCCCAACTGCTCCTCCGACAGCGCGACCCGCCCGGCTCCAGAATTGCGGAAACGGGAATGAGTCGGCCAATCGCCCACTTTAGAAAGCGGCAACGAAAACTTATTGCGCGTGTTCCACCCTCCAGGCGCATCGATACAAAGGGCAATGATAGGTACATTATGGATAGACGCCTCGACCACCATCGTTGAGTAAACCGTTGAAAACACGTCCGAATATGCCATCATCGAAGCCTTTTCAAACATATCCTCGCCTGAATAATAACCATATTCGCCGCCCAATGGCACCGGTTCAACCACATGCACGTGAGGATATTTCTTCGCCAATTCAAACATCTGGTCTTTTTCGCGCCGATATAACGGGTTACTGATAAAGTGATTGGGATGTAAGCGAATGAGAACTTGAGATGGATACGGCAACTTATCTGAATTGACCAAACGAGCCAGAGCCTCGACATTCTGAATATTCGGTGAAAACGGTACAAAACTGCTGGCATACGAGAGTAATTTACGATTCGGTTCCAGATTGTGCAAACGAAAATATTCATCCCGCGGAATCAGCCACTTCTTTCTGAAATATCCATCATAAGAAGGAATCCCGCCAATATTGACCTGCGCCGGGTCCCAATCTGAACCTAACACCAGCTCTTCCTTTTGAATTTCAGACCAGCAGGTTATCTTCTGCACTGGTGCGCCGGGCAAACTGTAACTGCTGGAATTATCCCAACCCATCACAACTGCTGTCGTCGGAATCTTGCGAACCGCAGCTTCGCGGAGAAGGTAGCGATCTAAGCGCCAACCAGGGCTGGAAGAAAGCACCATATCCGGTTTGTATTTATCAAACAAGTCAGTATAAAGATACGGGATATAACGCTGCTGCATATTCACCAGCGTCCGCCGAGCTATCTTTGAACGGCGCAGCAAGCCAACAATCATGCGCATGAACGGCATCAACGCTTTTCGTCGCGGTTCTGCTTCAGCCGCAACCTCATTAACGTGGGTATCGACAGCCTCCGTATTGATCCGATTTGAACACCCAACCCGTCTGAGAAAATGAATCCAATATTGGGCAGAACGTGAAGTCGTCCGTCCATATTCACGCGCCTGATTCCAGCGTAAACCCTCAACACTCAGGCCAGGCTGACCAAACTTCTCGATAATTTGCTCCTTCAAACCATCATCGGTCAGAATAACAACTTCAACACCTGCGTCAAGCAAGGTGGGTACAACATCGCTTTGTAAAAAATAAACAACCGCCAAACCATGGTCAGCGCTGATAAAAATGCGCTTTGAATTCATAAAGAAGCACGCCTCCGATATACTTAATTTTGCAGATCACTCACGATTTCAGATAATAATTGGCGCTGTAAAACGCCATACTGAGACCTGATATTTTAGGGCAAATTTTTTCGATGACATAATTTTGATAATGCAAGTATTTACGCCTGTTGTAGAATGGAACTGTTAAAAACAACCCGATCACCACAAGCATTTTCAATACCACGCTCTTTAGCCATGATAGAAAAGCGCGCAGCTTTGAACGTTTATCTCCCTTAATCTCTTTACGAAATATTAAAGCCTTGGCTTTCCCGTGCGCCCAGCGATCTTTAATAAACCATCCCAAATACATTTTTCTCGGGCTGGCATGGTGATAAACATATAATTCCGGGTCATACCAGATTCGCTCACCGCGCTTCAATGCCTTATATTGAATCTCGGTTTCCTCTCCATAGTCAAGCGGGCTGCCGCCGCCCAGAATTGGCGAAAAACCTCCCAGTTCTACGATTAAATCCTTTTTCCAGACCAGGTTGGTGCCAAAAAGATACTGGCGTGAGGTTAACCAATGCGCCTCATCGCCCAATGTTCCGCTCATATATTCATCTAATAACCATATCGGTTTGTCAGAAGTATAGTATGCTCGATACGGTCCGCCAAATATTGCCGGCGCAACTGTCTCTTGTACCCGAATCGCATTTTCGATCCAGGTATCCGGCAAATAGGCGTCATCGTCAAGATAAGCAACATAGTCAGCCCGGGCATAAGAGGTGCCCACATTACGCGCCCGGCTGACGCCAATTACCTCATTGTGAAGATTGAGCAGCACCAGAGGAGTATACTTCTCCGATTGGCAAAGACGCGTCACCTCCTCATCACGTTCTGGGGCATTATCCACAACGATCACCTCAAACAAACTTCGGTCAGCCGATTGGGTGAGTAAAGAATCCAGCAAACGCTCCAGTAAACGCGGCCGTCTTAAAGTCGCCACAACGACTGAGATCTTTATATTCTTGGGGTCGGCCATTGATTTATCCATCGTCACAAACCTGCTCCTGACAGGTATCCTATTGTGCAAGCACTCTGAACATCAGGTTATAAACCCTGCGAAAAAATCGCTTGAAATAAGGCCTGCGCGCTAACTTCCCCAAGAAGCGCACCAGAAATTTTTCCTTCTGCTCATTCTCTGATTTTACAACCGTTGAAACGCCGCCTTTCACTCCTGAAATGAAAGGATACTTACTGGTAAACTGGCTTACTTCCATCCTCAATCGGTCATCGACCACATTACCCATGTGATAAACAAACGCTTTTTGCGTGGACAAATGTAAATAACCACCCTCGTCGATGCGCCAATCAAGTTGTTCTGATTCTTTTCCGCTCAAAGCTGTCGAGGCTGGCAATGGCGTTATACTTCTAATGACCTCACGTGTAGTCAGAAATTGCATGTGCGTTGCACCGACAATAGCTTGCTGATTGTTTTCTTTATTAACAACAACCGTATGTGGAATATCCCGCAGCTTGGCGCGCTTTTCGGGGCCAGCGCCCAATCCCAGGCAATAATCCTCTAATGCATTACTGTCCGGCTTTATATTAGTAAATTCAAATTTTGGGTCGCTCTTCAGGGCTAAATGTGCAGTTGCCTGCCCATCCATCACATCAAAGAACATAGGTTGAGCTGCAATCATTCCGGGCTTTGGAAAAGCATCCATAATACTGAGGCTGGCTTCCAGCCAGCCAGGGCGGAACAGCACATCTGAATCAGTATAACAAATCAACTCGTTTTGCAAAGCGCCGTAGATGATGTTCATCCCGCCAGTTCGCCCCAGATTGTGCGGCGAAGAAATCAGCCAGTCAATCCAGCCTTCCTGAAAGAGCGCCTGGAGTTCCTTTTTCACCGCTTCACAACTGCCATTGTCCAAAACCAATAAATCAAAATCCATGTGGGTAGTTTCATATATGCTGGCAAGTTGATATTTAAAAATTTCCAATACGTTCTCAAAATAACCATCCAGCGATGGGGCGAATATCATGGTGCCGATTCCCAGCTTCTGAGGCTGGTAAGCGGCCATACCTAAAAACGCAGGATTTTGGCCCTTTCTCATCATCACTCCTTGTCGTTTCTACGAGTCATAATACAATCGGAAAATGGCATCATAAATCTTAAGAAGGGTACGTTTAACCAGCGGGATGCTGAATAACCATCCTTTCCCATTCAATTCGCTTTGTACCGGATCTTTTTTATGGTAACCCGGTACATTCGCCAGTGTATTACTCATATTATTTTCGAGCGGATCCTTGGTCATCAAACGCAGATAGCCTGCTTTATTCATTCGTGCATCCAGCATGCGCACCTGCCCCATAGGCTTGCTCATATCAAATGGCAGGAATTCTCTCAAAACAGATTTCTTTGCCATGAATTGAAAATGTCCCGCGCCAATGAATGCCGTCACACCCTGATAGGTTACCCGAATATCGCCGCCAATGCCAAACCACTCCTTTGTCTTTTCCTCGGTGATTCCCATACTCATGGTGAAATCTTTGAATTGTTCCCATGGAACAAAAACACCTTCCTCCAGGGTTACCTCAGGATTGTTAGACGCCCATTCAATTGAACTGGTATTGAACTCTCGCGGAGTGCGAATCGGACGCGCAGTGACCATTCCCACGTTGGGATAAGTATTAATCAATTCCATCGATTTAGACAACCAACCAGGGTAGAAATACTGGTCGCTGTCTGTATAGGCAATATATTCACCTGGCGCAGCATCAAAGATGATGTTCCAGGCGCCGCCTTTACCGAGATTCTTTTCCGAAAGAATAAGATATTGGATTTTTCCCAGACGCTGCATCTCAAGCAGATAATCCTGCGCTTCCCGGCAGCTTCCATTGTCAAACACCATCAAGTCATAAGGCAAATCCGCCGTGTCCCAAATGGTACCCAGGCACACTTTTAAAACCTCCAGCGTTTCAGCATAGAAACCGCTCAGAAAAGGGATATAGCTCAAAACTGCTATGGTTATCTTTTCAGGCTGAGTAACATGATCAACATATTTGGCTGGATTTTGTCCAATCCGCATGAATTACTCCTATATCAAAATATCAGACTTGCTTGCTTTATAACTTACTGCTTCATCCATTGGCGTAACTCGCGATAAGCTTTAACAGGGTGAAAAATTGCAAAAAACAATTGACCCAAGGCCTTCGATCGTAAACCGACTAGCGGGAATATTTCAACTTCCTGCCAGAATCGCTTCCAATTCCAGCTTGGACGGTTGATTCTACCAGATTTCAAGACCCGGTTAGCATGTTCCAATCTAAATATTGTGCGCGGGCCGCCCGCCAGACGGACATTCTCGTCAGTTTCAGGTAAACGATAATGCACCTGTCCACCTGGTAAATGTGAATAATCGTGTGTCTGATGAACAACAAAAATCGAAGGCGTACCATCAATCACTGCCCAATGCTGCCAGCGAGCATGATAGATCATCCAGTTGTCCCAACCAGCGCGTCCAATGGCGAACTTGGGTATATCGATAAAGCACTGACGAGGAAAGATAAAGTAATCGCTGCCGGCCGGCGGGTGCAAGCGTCCTTCTCGTTTGGTTCTCTCAACTAACAGAGCCTCCCAACTATCCGAAAAATTAAGCGGCTCGGTCACATCCAGGTCCCATCGCTGACCAACGATTAAAAATTTTTGAGTCTGCTCTAATATTTTTCGAGCTGAGTCAACCATACTTGACGTAATCAGCACATCTGCGTTGATATAGACCAGCAATGGGCTTTCACTGTTTTGCCGCGCCAGATCAAAGATCGAACTGACCAACGGCGTTCCACTGGCATTCCGGCTCACATCAGGAAGCTGACACACACCCAGGTCAGCCGCTGCTTCAGTCATACCCTCCTCATCGCCAATCAACAGCACCCGAACATCTTTACCCAGCGCCGCCCACGAATGAATGGCATTCCGCTGGATCAGGTTGATGTGCGGATTGGTAAATGGCTTAGGCGCCGTGAATATTGTCATCAATGGCGGCATTTACTTTAACACCTTCTGGCTGCGCTCATCAACATCCAGGAAACCTTTGTGATGAACATTGGCATTGATCTGGCTCAAAGTCGGGTCAGCTTGAACCACGGCCAAAACATCGAGCCAGGAAAAGTCATCGCGCCCTGGAAAGTGATTGCAAATCCGTTGAACCAGCTCAAAATCTTCAGGAGTGTCCACCGTCCAGCGCAGGCCCCCATAATCCACGTCATTCTTGACGTGCAAAACTCGAAAGCGCCCTTCCACCTCATATATGTAAGGCAAAACATGCTCACGTTCGTGCGGCTCTCCGGCTTCTTTCCAGGCGCGTTCCAGAGCCTGAAAAGTTACCACTTCAGTATCCAGGCCAATCGGATAAGTGCGATTTCCAGGAAAACGGTTAACTGCCAGATCAGCAGGTGGATTAGAGTCTAATAGAGCTCTGACCGTTTTGTCTACGACCTGCGGGTCGATCAGCGGGCAATCTGCCGTCAGGCGTACGATGATATCTGCGTGATAAGCCAACGCGGTTTGAAAATAACGATCCAGCACATCAAACATGCTGCCCCGAAAGAAAGCATACCCTCGTTCTTTGCAAAAATTCGCCGCCGGATCATCGCTGGCATCATCAGTCGTCGCAACAACGACTTCATCAATCGTCTGGGCGCGCCGGGCGCGTTCGACCACCCAGGCTAATATCGGCTTCCCATTCAAATCTTTCAATATTTTGCCGGGAAGCCGGCTGGAGCTCATTCGTCCTTGAATAATAGCAACAACATGTTTCGGTTTCATAAATAATTCATCTCTGGGCTGCCTTGGCAACCTCATACGCTTTCAATAATACCTGAAAATTTTTCGACCAATCTGCGCGTTGCTCGGCAAGACGGCGACATGATTGGCTCATTTTTGACAATATTACTCTTTGATTTCTGGCATAAATGATCTTTTCTGCCAGGCCGGCCGCATCACCATCCGGGAAATGCCAGCCATGCTCATCGGGGGTAATCCATTCCCGGTTAGTAGGAATATCTGACACGATTGAAGGCAGCCCGCTCGCCAAAGCCTCCATTAACGACACCGATGAACCGTCGCTATGCGAGGCGCTGATATATAAATCTGCAGCCCGGTAAAAATCCGGCAATCGATTTTGGCTGACATAACCCCCCAGGTGGACACGGTCCAAAACATCTCCCTCGATGAATATCCGGCGCAGATGAGCAGCCTCAGAACCATTTCCCAACAGAATCAGGCGTAAGTCAGAGCATTTTTGAGCGGCAATGACAAAAGCTCGCGCCAACACATCCACACCATAAATTGGTTCCCAGGCCCGACCCGAGATAAGCACAAAATCATTCTGCCAGCCCAGTCGAGCGCGCAGGCCGCTATCTGCGCCTGGTTTAAATTGCTGCAGGTCCACTCCCCAAGGAAAAATAAAAATGCGATCTTCAGAGTATCCGAATTGAGCAGCCTTCTGTTTGACCGCCTGACAATCACCCAACAGAACAGCGCTGTGATTTAAAGTGTAACGGGTTGCCCAGCGCCAAAGTTTATCTTTGTCGGCATCCAATAATAAATCGTAAGCCCACGACATACTGACCAGAGGCTGGTAGCCGCTCAAGGCTGATAACAACCCGGTTGTTTGCAATGGGCCGGCGTGAATCAGGTCTGGGTTCAATCTCTGAATCACACGCCGCAAATCCTTCAACAGCCATATCCCATCCCTTAAACGCGCCGGGGCAGCGCCCCCTTTCCAATGCACCTGTTGGATCGCAGATGGAAGAGAACGGTCTTCTAAAGGAATACCGCGGTCTTCCAGGCGCAGATAAAATACCTGGTGTTCGGTATTTGCCAGCGCAGCAAGGAAACGATAGTCGTGGGGAGTATAATCCCGACTGAAATAAAGGATACGCATCGACAATAATCTACTCTATGAGCATCGTCCAACGCAATTCTTTGCCCGCCGGAATATCCACAACTGCGGTTGTGCCAACAACCTGTCCAATCTCAGAAGGCAGGATCGCCCCTGGAGTAGCCGGCCGGAGGACATCAATCATCTCACGAGTGATTTTCTGCCCCGCCTTGATCTCACACCCTGCTCGCAAACAACGCCGCTGAACAATCATTGTATCTTTCTCGTTGCCGGCAATAAATTTGTCACCCGATCCCAACGCTCGTTCCAACTGGCGCGTCGCTGTCACCATCTCAGACCAGGTTTGCGGATTCATCGCGAACTTATGATCAGGGCCAGAACGGTTATTATCATCGGTAAAATGTTTTTCAACAACACGGGCGCCTAATGTCACCGCTCCAAGTACTGCCGCGTGGCCTGGCGTGTGATCAGAGAGACCCAAAACCAGGTCCGGGTACATGCTTCGATAGGTATTTAATACCCGCAAATGAATATGATTGAAATTGTCCAGACTGGCCGTATAGTTGGTGTTGCACTGCATCAATACGAGTTGCTGGTTAATAGACAAAACAGCATTCACAGCGCGCTGCACCTCGCCAATCGTTGAGGCGCCGGTTGCCAGCAGCACTGGCTTGCCTTTGCGAGCAATATGCTCTATTGCTTCGATCCAATCGATCTCTCCGGAACCTATCTTGTAAGCTGGTACAAAAGCGTCAAGGTAATCCGTTGCCTCAAAGTCATAAGGGGCGGAAAAATAATCAATCCCAACTTCATCACAGACACACTTGAGTTCAGAAGACCATTCAAATGGAATGGAAGCATCTTTATAAACCTCCACAACCGGTTTCTCCCAACTGGCCTGGTGAGAAAGCTGCCCGCCCATCGCACGAAAACCATAATCTGAAACAATTTTCGGCGCCCGAAAATTTTGAAATTTTGCCGCATCTGCGCCCATATCTTTAGCCAGGCGGATGAGCATTTTCGCCCGTTCCAGGCTTCCATCATGATTGGCCGCAATATCTGCAATAAAATATGTAGGATGGTTTTCCCCAATGATATGATTGCCTATTCGGATTTCCATGGTTTCCTCCTCTCAGATAATAACTTTTGACCCTGAAACCGCAGCGACAGAACCGTTCTGGTGTAATCGCGAATCATCGAAATAAAATTGGATTTGCTCTCTCCATGACTGCGCAACGTATAGAAAACCGGCACTTCCAGCATCCGGTAGCCATTCAAGCGCGCCAGATATAATAAGCGAATAAAGTATTCGCCGTAGCCCTGAAAGATAAAATCAAGATCCAAATCAGCCAATTTGTCTCGCCGCATGGCAAAAAAACCGCTGATATTATCATTGATCGGCGTTCCCAGAATAAGTTGAATGACGAGACGATTATAGAGTAAGCTATTTCGGTAACGGGCGTGGTCTTCCATACCGCCGCCGCACACGAAACGTGAGCCAATGACAATATCATAATATTCAAGAAGGCGCACCATCTGGGGGATCGTTCGCGGGCTGTGGTTAAAATCAGTATCCATCACCACAATACCTTCTCCTTGCGCCTGGCTGATGCCATACTTTATGGCAGTTGCCAGCCCGCGTTCCTGTGTGCGAATAAGACAACGGATTGAAACTTGCGGCGTATTCGAACAGGCGCGAGCTTCATCGGCTGTCCCATCCGGACTATTATCATCCACCACAATGATTTCTGCCTGCCATCCCCCTGAATCTAAAATTTCGCTGATCTCGCGTATCAATCGACCGATGTTATTGGCCTCACAATATGTAGGCAGAATAACTGAAACTTGCATCAACACACCTTAAAAAGGCAATCTTTCTTTCTACCCAGATTATTTATAACACGCTCGAATGGCCTCTGCCACTCGTTCCATTTTCGCTTCAGTCATTGTTACCGCCGAAGGGAGATTGATTCCCTGACGAGACAAACGTTCTGCCACCGGCAGTGATTCGCCTGTTTCATACATTGGCATTGTATGAATTGGATAGAAAAACGGTCGGCTATCAATCCCATTATTACCCAAATGCGCCATAAGTTCATCACGGGTAATTGGGAATTCGTCTGTCACAAGTATCGAATACATCCAATAAACCGATTTTGCCCATTCAGCCTCAGGCGGCAGAATCACGCCCGGCAACCCTGTAAGTAACTGGTTATAGGTATTTGCAATCCAATGCTTCCGCGCAATAAAATCTTCAATCCGTTCCATCTGCGCCACGCCGATGGCAGCCTGAATGTTGGTCATCCGGTAGTTATAGCCGATCATCGTATGCCAGTAGCGTTTTTGGGGCGACATAGCATGATCATGCAAAAAACGGGCCTTTTTAGCCAGTTCCTCATCGTTTGTGGTGATCATACCGCCTTCGCCAGTGGTAATGATCTTGTTACCATAAAAACTGAATGCATTTAAAATACCCATACTCCCGACGCGTTTCCCGTTATACAGGGCGCCATGCGCCTCGGCAGCATCCTCCATGACAGATAGGTTATGTTTGCGTCCCAACTCAAGGATGGCATCCATATTAGCCGGATGGCCATATAGATGTACGGGGATAATGACTTTCGTCTTCGCTGTGATTTTTCTTTCTACATCAGCCGGATCCAGATTCCACGTTTCGGGTTCGCAATCGACAAAAACCGGCGTGGCGCCCGTATAGCGTACAGCATTCGCCGTCGCCACAAAAGTGAGCGTGGGCAAAATAACCTCATCGCCTTTTTTTACACCCAAGGTCTCTAATGCCAGATGTAAGGCTACGGTGCCGTTCGAAGTCGAGAGTGCATAACGCGCACCGCAAAAATCAGCAAACATCTCCTCAAAGCGCGGAACATATTTTCCTAACGAAGATATCCATCCTGATTGAATGCAATCTGTAACATAAGCCAGTTCATTGCCTGTCAGGAGCGGTTCGGCCAGATTGATAAAATCATTTTCGTTCGTTGGCATATAATCCATTCTCCAGTTCTTTAGCCGTTATATTCGTACACATAATATCCGTCAATTACTTTCAACAACTTGAGTCCCAACTTATCGATTTGCTTTTCAATTTCCGAGAAATTGTCATATTCCTCCGAATCGACCAGGACATATTGGACCTTCAATTGCTTAAACAATTCCAGACACTTTTCGTCTGGAAACGCCTCAAACAAATAACCCACATGATGATATTGGTCAGAAGCATAAGCGTTATAAAATGCCCCGACAAACGGTTTGTCATAGGTCAAAGCATAGTACATTTGCTCAGGGTCTGCCACTTTCCAGAAGGGAAAAACAGCAACAGAACCCTTTCCGGGCTGCTCGGCCAGCCAATAATCAACCGGGCGCGCCTGAACTTTGCTGAACGTTTGCTGCGCCGGAAAGAAATCCAGCAAAATCAACAAGAATATCCCAATCGTCAGAACATGAGCCCAACGCCGCCCTGCTTTACGTAACAACCAATCAATCCCCAGACCTGCCAATGCGCCAACGAATAACATGACATAGATGCCATAGCGCATCCAGGCGCGCATGCTGTTGTAATATGGCAGGAATTTATATAACAGATAACCAGGCAGTGGAATCGGAATTTGCTCGCGATTAATCCATTGCCGTAAAAATTCGGGAACCGGTAATTCGACGGGTTGTGACAACCAGTGAAGGTCTGTCCCTAATGCCAGAATAAAGGCAGCCAGAGCAGAAAAACCCAACATCCAGATTATACCAGCGCCGACTTCGATCTTTTTCCGTTTGAACAGGGCAATCGCGGCCAAAATCAAGACAAAAATCCCCAGATAGAGCGTTGCTTCAATCCATAAAGAGCGATCAAAATGTTTTCCTACCCACGAACCCCATATAAATTGTGTCGTTGGTGGAAGGAAAAAATCAGTGATACTCGCTGAATACGTACGGGCGTAACCCATCGGGCGCGGGTAATGAGCCATCTCGCCCGCCAACTGCAAGTAAGGGTAGGCTGAAGCAATAATCAGCGGCAACGCCAGCAGATGCGTGGCAACCAGGCGCAGCCAAAATTGAATATTTTTTATTGCCTGCCGGTCAACAAATAATATGTAACCGAGGATAAACGCCGCCGCGACCATCGCTGTCATGTACGTGTAATATTGGGATGTAAAACCGTTCAGACTGAAAAAAAGAGCCGCAAGCAAAATTGGTTTCCACGACCACTTCTTAAGCTGGAGAACATCCAGCAAGAACATGAAATAAAATGGCAACCACTGCGTTCCTAAAATATCCGAGTGACCGGCCAGGTAATGAGCATACCGGTAAGGTGAAATAGCAAAAATCGTTCCTGCAATCGTACTCGCAGGGATATTTTGGGTCAGGCGATGTACAAATAAATAAGCCCCCCAACCCGAAATCACAAAAGAAAACAGAACAGAAAAATTGAATCCCAACGTTGGCCCACCCACCAGACTGAACGGGACTCCAATCATTGTCGTAAGAGAAGAAATCTCGGTATAACCCAGTTTCCAGCCATCCGGAAAATTAAAATTCGGCGCAAAAAACGGTGAAACGTGATCCACAAAAAGAGCCTTTTGGAACCAGGCAATGAGCCAGATCATATAAATATTGTCGCCGATCTGCCCCACCACGTAGTCACCCATCACCTTGACCAGCGGCCATGTGATCACTACCGTCAGTAATGAAAAAAACAACAGCGGGAACACCCAGATCTTCAGCCATCCAAAAGACCGGTTCTGCTGTTCACCAACTCGATGATTCTCAGATATAGTGTTGACTGTCATCTAACCTGCTGCCATGCTGCGAAGTTTTTTAGCGTATCCTTGCTGTTCCAGTTGATAAAACTGGTTTACACCCTCAGCCAGGCCTGAGGGTGGATAGCCAAGCGCCTCGGCCAACCTGGTCGTATCCAGGCGCATATTACTCGAACGTTTAGCCATCAACCCACTGTCTTTTACTGAGGCGGGCCGGATCAAAGTTTGATCCAGTCCAAAACGATTCGCCAGAGCCAGTCCGAAATCGTATTTACTGATGCAATCTGCCCCAACCACGTGATACAATCCCGATAATCCAAGTTCCATCATTTTCAATAACAAATTGGCCAGATCATTAACCAGAAGCGGGCAAAAGTGCACATCAGTGAATCCATTGATTTGCTTACCCTGGCGCAAGTTATTGATAAACCATTCGGCAAGGCTTCGTTTCCCTGTCAAGCTCCAGCCATAAAAATTAACTCTGGCGATCAATGCATCAGGGTTGGCTGCCATCACAGCCTGTTCTCCATCCAATTTCGTCCGGGCATAAACACTGATCGGCGTGGGCTGATCGGTTTCTTTATACCGATCCTGCGTCCCATCAAAAACAGCGTCCGTAGAAATATGTAGAAAACGAATATCTGCCGCACGTGTTGCATGCGCCAATATCTCCGGCAATCGGGTATTGATTTGTTGCGCCTGCTGCGGATCTTTTTCGCACACTTCCAGATCTGTTTGGGCCACACAGTTAACAATCCAATCCGGCTGAACTGTCTTGATAATCGATCCGGCAGCTTCCGGTTGCAACAAATCAGTAGCAACAACAGCAAAATCCGTTGCCTTTAGCAAATGGCGGTTAACCACCCCATAAACCTCATGCTTGCGCGCCGCTGTTACAGCCAAATTCAAACCAAGCAAACCGCTGGCGCCAGTAATCAGCAATTGCATTATTCTAGATGATTCCCCAGGTACGCCTGTTCAATAGGCTGGATAATCTCACGGATCTGCTCAACGTTCAACCATTCCGTGTTGTTATTGCTCGTATATTGATAACCCTGCGGCAACTCTTTACCCTTATCCTGCCAGTATTTACCGAACCAGAATGCCTCGGCAGGTTGAACAACAAACATATCATCAAGTTCCACCGTCGTGCGCGCTTCGTCTTCTGAAATTAGCGCCTCATGAAGTTTTTCACCTGGCCGAATGCCGATGTATTCTATTTTGGAATTGGGGGCGCCAAGATTA